>DAOQGS010000802.1:0-1564 GCA_035338675.1 Cellvibrionaceae bacterium | reverse complement strand
CGAACACTCCGGCCTCAGCCCTGAGCAGGTGTCCCACGAGCGCACCGGCATTATTATGGGTTCCGGCGGCGCCTCCACCGCCAATGTGGTGGAATCGGCCGATATTATTCGCTCCAAGGGTGTAAAACGCGTCGGCCCCTACCGGGTTACCCAAACCATGGGCTCCACCGCCTCGGCCTGCCTGGCTACGCCGTTTAAAATTAAAGGCGTCAACTACTCCATTTCCTCCGCCTGCGCCACCAGCGCCCACTGTATTGGCAACGCCATGGAGCTGATCCAGCTGGGTAAACAGGACGTGGTATTTGCAGGTGGCGGCGAAGAAGAACACTGGACCCTCACCGGCCTGTTCGATGCCATGGGCGCCCTCTCCACCAAATACAACGATACCCCCGGCCAAGCCTCCCGCGCCTATGACGCCGACCGCGACGGGTTTGTGATCGCTGGCGGCGGCGGCTGTTTGGTGGTGGAATCCCTCGACCACGCCCTGGCCCGCGGCGCAACTATCTATGCGGAACTCACCGGCTACGGCGCCACCTCCGATGGTTATGACATGGTGGCCCCTTCAGGGGAAGGCGCCGCTCGCTGTATGCGCCAGGCCATCGCCATGACCGACGCGAGCCCCATCGACTACATTAACTCCCACGGCACCAGCACCCCAGTGGGCGATTTGGCGGAATTGCGTGCGGTGAAAGAAGTGTTCGGTGCAGGCCAAGTGCCCGCCATCAGTTCAACCAAATCCCTGACTGGCCACTCATTGGGTGCCACCGGCGTACAGGAAGCTATCTACAGTTTGCTGATGATGCAGCACAACTTTGTTGCCGCATCGGCCAATATCGGCACCCTAGACCCAGAAGCCGAGAACATGTCCATCGTGCTGCAAAGCCGCGAGGCGGTGTTAAACAAGGTGATGTCCAATAGCTTTGGCTTTGGCGGCACCAACGCCACGCTCATTTTTCAGCGTTATTAATCGATGCGTTGTGGATCGGCCTGGGCGAGTGCACAGGCTGTATCCATCTAAAAGCCCCAGTTGAACCCCTAGCGAGAGCGCCTAGGGGTTCAACTGGGGCTTTTTTAGTTGCCAAGAGTTTAAGGTGCTGCGGAATTTGAGGTGCCGTGCATTTTAGTTGCCGTGCATTAGAGCGCGCTGTGTTGTGTGGGCGCGCTCTGGGGTGAATTATTAAGGCCTGCCTGTGCGTCCGAGCTGAGCGGCGGATTAGAACTGAGGGCCAGCTCCAATTGCCTGCGCTCATCCATCCAACGCTGCAACAACGCCTTAACCCCCAGTCGCCAAGAGCGCATCTGTACACCAAAGGCATCCGTCAGGCGCCTGCCCGCCAGCACGCTCATAGGGCCGTATAAGACGCTCGGCCCCTTACTTACATCCAAGCGCGCGGCGGGCCAGTTATCTTTTTTCAGCTGCCGCACCAAATGGTCGGCAAATTCCGCTTCAAAGCAGGGTTCCGCCGAACGCAGGTGCATAACACCCCAGTTTTCGGCGCCACAGGCGATTTGCTGCACCATGGCGATCACCACCCGGCACGCCTCTTTTATACAAACCGGGTCG
>DAOQGS010000801.1:0-1570 GCA_035338675.1 Cellvibrionaceae bacterium | reverse complement strand
CCACACCTTGACCTGCAAAGGCAGCATCACCGTGAATTACCACAGGTACCACCGTGTGGCCTTTAGGATCCTGACGGCGATCTTGGCGAGCGCGCACAGAGCCTTCCACCACGGGCGATACAATCTCCAAATGGGACGGGTTAAAGGCCATGGCAATGTGCATTTCACCGCCGGGGGTCATCACGTTGGAGCTAAAACCCTGGTGATACTTCACGTCGCCGGACGTGGTCACCAATTTTTTACCTTCGAACTCGCCGAACAGGTCGGACGGGCTTTTCCCAAAGATATTGATCAGCGTGTTCAGGCGGCCCCGGTGAGCCATACCCAACACCATTTCTTTAGCGCCGAAGGAACCGGCTCGCTTGATCAGCGCATCGAGCATGGGGATCAAACTCTCCCCACCCTCCAGGCCGAAGCGCTTGGTGCCGGGGTATTTACTGTCCAAATGCCGCTCAAGGCCCTCCGCGGCGGTGAGTCGCTCAAGCAGTGCGCGCTTGGCTTCCGGCGACAAAACCGCCTTGGCACGGCTGGATTCTAGGCGGCTGAGCAGCCAACGGCGCTCTTTAGAACGCGTGATATGCATAACTTCGGCACCGATGGTGCCGCAATAGGTTTTTTCTAGATCGCTGACAATCTCCCGCAAGCTCGCTTCGGCTTTGCCAAAGGAGAGATCGCCGGTTTGAAACACCAGGTCTAGGTCGTTGTTAGTAAGGCCGTGAAAGTGCAGATCCAGCTCTTCAATATCCGTGGCGGGCTTTTGCAAGCCCAATGGGTCGAGCTTGGCTTTTTTGTGACCACTCAAACGGTAGGCGTTGATCAACTGCATCAACTCAACTTGCTTGCGCTCATGCTTGACATCAATGGCACCAGAGCCGGGCGCAACCAGTGGTCGGGCGCGGTTTTTACCCAGCAACTCAAAATACTCGATCACCTCTGAGTGGGGCACATCGGGGCTGCCGCCGTGGCCGTTTTGCGGTAGCTTTTCAAAATAATCCCGCCAATCTGACGATACAGAACTTGGATCGCGAAGGAACGCCTCATAAACCTCCTCAACGTAAGCGGCATTGCCACCGCTAATGTGGGACGTTCCCCAAAGAAGCTCCATCAAATTGTTTTGCATGATGCCAACCTACCTTTATATAGCTCGCCGTAGTACTGAGCCTGTTGCCATTAATGGATCAAACCACATCTGTGGCCTACTCAAATAAAGCCCCGCAAAAGCGGGGCTAAAAACAAACTAAAGACTAGAACAGCCTAGGTCGCTCGGGACAATAACATGGAGCGAATATGACCTATGGCGCGGGTGGGGTTTAAGCCTTTGGGGCACACCGCCACACAGTTCTGGATGCCGTGGCAGCGAAATACACTGAACGGATCATCCAACTTACCCAAGCGCTGCGCCGTAGCTGTATCCCGGCTGTCCGCCAAAAATCGATAGGCCTGCAACAGGCCTGCAGGGCCGATAAATTTATCCGGGTTCCACCAAAATGATGGGCAACTGGTTGAACAACAGGCGCACAGAATGCACTCGTACAGGCCGTCCAGCTTCTCGCGATCCTCAGGCGACTGC
>DAOQGS010000800.1:0-1584 GCA_035338675.1 Cellvibrionaceae bacterium | reverse complement strand
CATCTCCACACTTTGGTGAGCGCCAAGCCCGCCGGTGGTTAGATTTGGCCCGTTATGCCGATTCGGCCGGTTTCCAAAATGACCAAACCCGTCCTAACACCTGGCGCTATCGCGACTATGTGATTAACGCCTTTAACGATAATAAGCCGTTTGACCAATTTATTCGCGAGCAATTGGCGGGCGACGAGCTGTTTCCTGATAACCAGGATGCCAAAATCGCCACCGGCTTTTTGGCGCTTTACCCTGATAACTACAACTCCCGCGACTTGGTACAGCGTAAATACCAGATTGAAACTGATATCACCGATTTAGTGGGTGAAACTTTCCTGGCTTCAACCATCGGCTGTGCCCGCTGCCACAACCACAAAATTGACAAAATTAGCCAGAAAGAATATTTCCAACTGCAGGCCTTTTTTGCCAATTTGATTGTGAATGAAAAAACACCTGTCTTAAAAGGCACTGAAACTCAGGCGGAGAAAGATTACGCTCAGGCCCAGGCTGCGTATCAAGAAGCGACCAAAGATATTCGCGCTAAACAAAAGGCACTGCTTGATCCCATCCGAGAAAAAGCCCGTAAATACCACAATGAGCGTTACTTAACCGACAGTCGCGAGTCGATCTTTAAACCAGAAAAAGACTGGACGCCACTTGATCGTTGGGTTAACTACCGCACCAATGCAGTAGCATCTGAGCGAGATATCGTCGCGTACTTAAAACAATCTGCCACAGAGAAAGACGGCTCAGAATTTAATGCAGCTAATATTCCGCGTTGGGAAGAGTACGAAAAGCTAACGGCTGAGCTGAAGAAATTTGATTCATTAAAACCGATCAAGGGCTCCAGCACCTACACGTCGGTTACTGAATTAGGCCCAATAGCGCCACCGACTCGTATTCGCTTCACCGGGATTCACGAGAAGCCATTAGATGAGGTCCAACCAGGTTTACCTGCTTTGTGGGCTGGCGATACTAAGTTGGATATTGTCCCGACTGCAAAAACCACAGGCCGTCGTACTGCTTTGGCTAACTGGCTTGCCAGTAACGATAACCCATTAACGCCGCGCGTTTATGTCAACCGTGTGTGGGCGCAGTATTTTGCTAAGGGTATAGCCGCAAACCCAGGTGATTTTGGTCGCGCAGGCCCTAAACCTACACACCCTGAATTATTGGATTATTTAGCCGGCGGTTTTGTAAAAGATGGTTGGAATATTAAAAACCTACATCGCCAAATTTTGCTCTCCAGTACCTATCGTCAATCTTCTGAGGAGCGCGCCGATGTGCAGAAAGTAGACCCGGATAATAGTCTGCTCGCTGTATACCCACGCAAGCGTTTAGAGGCAGAAGAAATTCGCGATGCGCTCCTGTCGGCGTCTGGCAAATTGGATGATACCGTTGGTGGCCCTTCAGTGTTCCCGCAATTACCACCCACCGTAGTGGTTGCCAATACACTGAATAATAATGGCGGCGGTTTGTTGTGGGAAACTTCAAAAGACCCGAAAGACTTTAATCGCCGCAGCATTTACACCTTTGTGCGCCGCAGTTTGCCTTATCCATTAACTGCATCATTTGACCCGGCCGATCCATCCC
>DAOQGS010000799.1:0-1593 GCA_035338675.1 Cellvibrionaceae bacterium | reverse complement strand
TGCCAAATTCGCCTAGCCAGAGCTTCGCCGCCTACATTTTTCAGAGGTTCCCTAAGTTTATGCACTGCCGGTTAGGAGAGGTTTTGAGCGTTGATACCGATGCGCAAATCGCCCATGACACAATTGCGCCCGCTGTTTTTGGCGCGGTACAAGGCTTCGTCGGCGGATTTAAATAATAGGTCTAAATCACCTGAGACGAGGGTGGCCACGCCGAAGCTGGCGGTGATCACAATTCCCCATGGGTTGAGGGCGGAGGCTATTTTTTGCCGCAAAGATTCTGCCGCCGCAAGCGCTTCCATTTGGCTGGTATTGGGATAGAGTAAAACAAATTCTTCGCCGCCCCAGCGCGCCAGAAAATCGGATTTGCGCACACTGCTTTTTAAAACACCAGCCACTAATTTGAGTACCTCATCGCCAGCATCATGGCCGAGGTTATCGTTAATTTTTTTAAAGTGGTCAATATCCAGTAGCACCATGGAAAAAGCTTCGCGGTGGTGCTTCCAGTTATTTAAGCCTTGATAGAGCGCCTCTTGCATGGCGACGCGATTGTGCAGGCCGGTGAGCTGATCGGTTTTGGCAAGGTCCTCAAAGCGGCGGTTTTGGGTGCTTAAAATTCCATTGATCGCAATTAGTTCTTGCTGTTTTGCCTGTTGCCGATTCAGGGCCATATGCATGGCGGTGATGCGAAATAACAGGAAGGTAATAATTAAACCCGTCCAGAGAATCGTGACCAGGCGATACAATTGTAATTCGCTAATAAACGGCGTTTCCCAACTCATGGCTCTTAGGGTGACTTCGTGATCGCCAGAAACCATTAAGGAGCCGGTTTGAATTTCCATGTCGGAAATATTATTAAATTCGGGCCGCGCTTCTTTGAGCGGAATATTGCGCTGGGTGAGCCACCAATCGGCCACGCCGAATTCATCCATATTAATGGTGAAACCCTGGGCCATGTCCTGCACGGGGATTTCCACCATATTGTATTTTTCGCTGAGGTCGTCGCCGGGCACATAATGTTTTATGCCGCGATTGCGCAGGTAAATACGCAGGTGGCTGCCATTGCCTTTGTAATCAATCCAAAGGGTGAGTGACAGGGCGCGGCTCAAGTCTAAGCCGCCGCCTTTTTCGTCGGTGAGGGCTAGGCGTATGCTGCAATAGGGGGCGGGTAAATTCTGGCCCAGTTTGCATTGCCAGTGTTTTTGCCCTTCATCGATCCAGGTGGCTGAGCTGTTACCGCCGGAGTAGGCATCGGCAAATAAAACGGCCCGGTGTTCCTGCAGATTTAATTGGTCGGTGCGGGTCAGCAAATCCTTTGGGATGACAATAAGTAGGAGGGAGACTACCGCTGCGATGCCCAAAATCCATTCCGGTTTAAGGTGCATATTAAAAGAGCGCAAGCGTGCAAGCGGCATGATGGTTCCCTAGAAGCTCAGGTTTAATCGTACTTTTTGAGTCTAGTTGGCAAAGTGAGTCAGCGCCAACGCAGGGATGCCGCACTGCAGCGTGTTAGGGTGTGAGCAATCGAAAGGGATGCAAATGAGGGATCTGGTAAAAGCAAACCCGCCTGCGCACCCTGGCGCAGACGAGTTGCAC
>DAOQGS010000798.1:0-1603 GCA_035338675.1 Cellvibrionaceae bacterium | reverse complement strand
CCTTATAACACCGTGCAAATAGTCGCTACGCAATTTCCCGACGCTGGGGCAGCCAGCCATTTTGACCACAAAAGAGTTACAGCCTTCACAAAGCCTTTAAAAGTTGGCTTCTGTTTAGACTGTTTTATGCAGCAGTTCGATTTCTAATAAAATCCAGTTATTAAATCAGCTTTTGCTCTTATACAACCGCCAAGGCATTTTTGGCGTCGAAAATCGTTTTGTATATAACAACTCGAATTCGAGTATAAGCGGATAATTTTTATCGCCCAGGGTTAGAAGCCTGCGGCAATTATTTGACCTCCTCTAAATCTCTCCCCTCTTAAAAAACAAATACGCCAAAAAACCGACAAAAACCGCTCTGTTCCCCCAGCAAAATCCCATACTTTTTTACTAAACATTTTTTTGCAGATTAAAAAATGTACGAGTATTATCCAATCACTCAAGACCAAATTCACCATTCAACAAGTAGGTTTTCCATGATTGCAAAACTCTCGAAAAGTATATTGACGGCACTAGGCCTATTTAGCTCAGCCGCTTTGTATGCTGAAGATCGCTTCGTTTGGGTTGAGGCGGAATCCGGTGCTGAATACAACCCCATAGTGGTTAAATCTGACCCGGGTGCCTCACAAAAAATTTATTTAGGCTCCTGGAAATGGGCCGATTACACCACCCGCAACGACGGCGCCGGCAAAATTACTTATTCGGTTTATATTCCTGAAGCAGGCACTTATAAAATTTGGGCCAGAATGCGCGCGCCCGCCAATATTCGCCCTTTTGATATCAGCAAAGACAACGGCAATTTAAGCGATAACAGCGCCTGGACACGCTGGGCAGCAACCCCCTCTTTAACCACTTGGGGCTGGAGCGATTCGGGTTATACCGGAACATTTACCGCCGGCACCCACACTATTTATTTAGCCCAACGTGAAGGCGGCCCAAATCTCCACCTGGATAAAATTCTCATCACCAATAACACCAGCTTTGTACCCACTGGTGCAGGCGAGCCGGAAACCATTCCTAATATTGCCAACCCCTATAAATCCAACACCGTGGAAAAATACGGCCAGCTGCGCGTTAGTGGCGGCAAATTATTGGACAAAAATAACCAACCCGTGCAATTACAAGGCGTAAGTGCACACGGTTTACAGTGGTTCCCGCTAGTAGGCAGCCAAACCATTGCCTATAGCGCTGAATTCTTCGGCGCAGAAGCCGTGCGCTTGGCTATGTATGTTGAAGATTTTGCCCCCACTGACTCTTCAGACTATTGGGGTGGATACACCGCTGATAAAGCATCCATGATGCAACGAGTGGATCAAGCCATTAACGATGCTGTAAATGCCGGTATTTATGTATTGGTGGATTGGCACATCCATAACACTCCAGGCAAATACACCGCAGAATCCACACAATTTTTTACCGATATTGCCAAACGCTACGGCCATTTACCGAATATTATTTATGAAATTTGTAACGAGCCGGTCAGCGTTAGCTGGTCATCAGGCATCAAGCCTTACGCCAATACTGTTATCAGTGCTATCCGCGCCATAGACCCTGACGGTGTCGTCATTGTGGGCACACCCAACTGGAGCCAAGACGTTGATGC
>DAOQGS010000797.1:0-1607 GCA_035338675.1 Cellvibrionaceae bacterium | reverse complement strand
GGCCGCTGTAAAAAGGCGCGCAGTATACATGAACACTGGGCGAAGGCTGCAGCATGTGTATAAAATGGCTCGTCCGATCTAAACACCGCGCTTAAGGCCAGACTCCAGGCTCAATGCGCGGCGGCGTTTAGGTAGCGATTTTATAAGGGCGCTTTACGGCAATTTCATCTATACCCTTCGCCACCGGTACCTTTGTGTAATTCCTCGCATTCCAAAAGGCTTCAGCATGTCCGCTAAACAACCAGTAGTTTTGATCATCCTCGACGGCTTCGGCTACAACGAATCAGCGCAATACAACGCCATTGCCAATGCCCAAGCCCCCCTCTGGCAAAGCCTCTGGAACAAAGGGCCGCGCACCTTAATTGGCACTTCCGGTATGGCGGTGGGTTTACCCGAAGGGCAGATGGGGAACTCTGAAGTGGGCCACATGACCTTGGGTGCTGGCCGAGTGGTGTACCAAAATTTCACCCGTATAAATAAGGCCATCAGCGACGGCGATTTTTTTACCAATCCAGTTTATTGCGCGGCGGTGGATAAAGCCGTCAGCAGCGGCAAGGCCGTGCACGTGATGGGCCTGCTCTCCGACGGCGGTGTGCACAGCCACCAGGATCATATTCTGGCCATGCTAAAACTCGCCGCCGAGCGCGGCGCCCAAAAACTCTACCTCCATGCCTTCTTAGATGGCCGCGATACACCGCCCCGCAGTGCCGAAGCCGCCCTTAAAGAGGCGGACGCCACCTTCGCAGCTCTGGGTGTGGGCCGCACTGCAAGCCTCATCGGGCGCTTTTATGCCCTTGACCGCGACAATCGCTGGGAGCGTGTAAGCCAGGC
The DNA here is from genome assembly GCA_035338675.1 of Cellvibrionaceae bacterium. Taxonomy (GTDB): domain Bacteria; phylum Pseudomonadota; class Gammaproteobacteria; order Pseudomonadales; family Cellvibrionaceae; genus CAMCXE01. The sequence continues at coordinate 776 of DAOQGS010000797.1, read as the reverse complement.
GTACAATTTAATTACCGCAAGCCAAGCTGAATTTACTGCGGCCGACGCTGTGAGCGGCCTGCAGGCCGCCTATGAGCGCGGCGAAAACGACGAGTTTGTCAAAGCCACCCGCATCGGTGAGCCAGTACAGGTGGAAGATGGCGACAGTGTGATTTTTATGAATTTCCGCCCCGACCGCGCGCGGGAAATTACCAACTGTTTTGTGGATGATCAGTTCAGCGGTTTTACCCGCAGCCAGCGCCCCAAACTCGCCGATTTTGTTATGACCACCGAATATTCCGCCGATATTCACACCAGCTGCGCCTATCCGCCGGATGATGTAAAAAACTCCTTTGGCGAAGTGCTCGCCGCCAACCACAAAACCCAATTGCGCATTGCCGAAACCGAAAAATATGCCCACGTTACCTTCTTTTTTAGCGGCGGCCGCGAAGAGGTTTACGAGGGCGAAGAACGCATTTTAGTACCCTCACCCAAGGTCACCACCTATGATTTACAGCCGGAGATGAGCGCGCCAGAAGTGACGGAAAAATTAGTCGCCGCCATTAAAAGCCAGCGCTTTGACGCCATTATTTGCAACTACGCCAATTGCGACCAAGTGGGCCACACCGGCGTATATGAAGCGGCGGTAAAAGCAGTGGAAGCGGTGGATGCCTGTTTGGTGGAAGTATTAGCAGCGGTAAAAGAAGTGAACGGCCACACATTAATTACCGCCGACCACGGCAATGTGGAATTAATGTTCGATGAAACCTCCGGCCAATTACACACCCAGCACACCA
>DAOQGS010000796.1:0-1620 GCA_035338675.1 Cellvibrionaceae bacterium | reverse complement strand
TTTTTCGCCAAATTTAACGCCGCCAGTGCTAGCAAGGTAGTATTTCAACAAGCTGTTAAAGCCCGGTGCAATTAATCAGCAGCCAGGCGCAAACAATTCACTCGTATTGCACATACAAACCCTCCATTAATTCAATCACCCCACACTTATGAATATCACCCTCAACGACATACTCCCCAGCATCCCACCTTTAGTTGCCAATAGCCTTGCCGAAGACATAGGCCCAGGCGACATCAGCGCGGAATTAATTCCTGCCGATCGCAAGGCGCAAGCATTTGTTATCACGCGGGAGGACTGTGTGGTGTGTGGCCAGCCCTATTTTGATGAGGTATTTAAACAATTAGGCGGCGTCAGTATTCATTGGTTGGTGGCAGAGGGCGCCCAGGTTGCAGCCAATACGCGCCTGGTGGAATTGACCGGCCCCGCCCGCGTGTTACTAAGTGGCGAGCGCTGCGCGTTAAATTTTTTACAAACCCTTAGCGGCACCGCCACCACCACCGCCCATTATGTGACACTGGTGGATAACGCCAGTTTTAAATTATTAGATACCCGCAAAACCATCCCCGGCCTGCGCCTAGCGCAAAAATATGCCGTGGCGGTGGGCGGCGGCTATAACCATCGCATCGGTTTGTATGATGCCTTTTTAATTAAAGAAAATCATATCGCCGCCTGCGGCAGCATTACCGAGGCCGTCAACCAAGCCCGCCTACTCGCGCCTGAAAAACCCATTGAAGTGGAAGTGGAAACTCTGCAGCAACTACAGGAGGCCATTAATGCTAAGGCCAACCGCGTGATGCTGGATAATTTCTCCTTAGAAGATACGCTCCGGGCAATTGAAATAGCCAGGGGCCAATGTGAGATAGAAATATCCGGCAATTTAACCGCCGATAATATCCCTGCCCTGCTGGATAAACCGGTGGATTATGTCTCCTCCGGCGCGCTTACCAAACACCTGCGGGCCATTGATTTGTCCATGCGCTTGCAGCTGATTTATTAACCCGGCGGCATTTAGTGCCGAGTTAATAATGGCGGCATGGATGCCGCTCCAAAGGTGCAAACCGCCGTGAGCTGCCCAAACAAGGAAATCCACGCATTTTCGCCAGTTTTAGGGCAGCGAAGGCTAAATAGATCAGGACGATCTATTTAGCCGCCGGGTTAATAACTGCGGCATTAAATGCCTGTTTTTACATCGCGCTTTTTTGTACCTCGTACATATCCCACATGGGCAGAAAAATCCCCAGCGCTAAAATAGTGACAAATACGGCCATAATTACAATTAAAATCGGCTCAATTTTATCGCTGAGGGTTTTTAAGTCGTAATCCACTTCCCGCTCGTAAAATTCCGCCACGTCGGTGAGCAGTTGTTCCACCTGGCCAGACTCCTCCCCCACTGCAATCATTTGCAATACCAGTGGTGAGAACATTTGTGCGGCGGCGTGCGTGCGAATTAAGCTATCACCGCGCTCTACCCCGCGGCGAATCGCATCAATTTTCTGCGCTAAATAAGGGTTATCAATCGCCCTTGCACAGAGGGTTAAAGCAAAATTAAGCGGCACACCCGCGCGCAGCATCAAACCAAAACTGCGGGTGTAGCGCGCCATAGAGGCGCGATCAATAATA
>DAOQGS010000795.1:0-1623 GCA_035338675.1 Cellvibrionaceae bacterium | reverse complement strand
GACAGCCGGGGGCTGGCGTCCCAGCGCTCGCCCAATTGAGCGATGTTGTAGGGGGCTGGCGTCCCAGCGCTCGCCCAATTGAGCGATGTTGTTCAGGGCCACTAGTAAGGCGGCAGGCAGCATAAGTGCTATGGCCAGGGCCAGGGCGGTAAGTAATGACTGCAGGGGCGCGCGCAGAATACGCTGCAGGCTTTCCACGCAGGAGCTGCGGTGGTGGGCCTTCCAGGCTTCTATGTTGGCGGTTTTTTGCAGGCTGAAGGCGGACATCAGAGGGCTCCGTCGTACACCAAATGGCCCTGCTCCAGGCCCAGCACCCGGTGGCCCAGGCGGCGGATCAGGGCTATATCGTGGCTCGCGATCAGCATGGTCACACCCACCTGGCTGAACTGCTCAAACAGCCGCATGATTTCAGCAGAGAGGTCTGGGTCCAGGTTGCCGGTGGGTTCATCCGCCAGGAGGATTTTGGGTTTGTGCACCAGGGCGCGGGCTATGGCCACACGCTGCTGCTCGCCGCCGGAGAGGGCGATGGGGTTGGCCTTTTCCCGTTCCAACAGGCCCACCTTATCAAGCGCCGCGCGCACCCGGCGGGCGCTGTCTTTGGGGTCTATGCCGCACACCTGCAGGGGCAGGGCCACGTTGTGGAAGACGCTGCGGTCGAACAGCAGTTGGTGGTTTTGAAATACCACACCGATTTGACGGCGCAAAAACGGGATCTGCCCGCTGCGCAGTTTGGCCAGGTTCTGCTCGGCCACCAGTACCTGGCCGGAAGTGGCCCGCTCCATGAGCAGAATTAATTTCATCAAGGTGCTTTTGCCTGCGCCTGAGTGCCCGGTCAAAAACACCATCTCCTTGGGGGCGATACTAAAGTTCACCCCCAAGAGGGCCTCGTGGCCGTCGCCGTAGCGTTTGCTGACCTGGCGAAACTCAATCATTGGGCGGACTGTTTACCAAATAAGGCGTCCACAAAAGGCCGCGCGGCGAAGGGTTGTAGATCGTCTAAGGTCTCCCCCACGCCTATGTAGCGCACGGGGATTTTGTGTTTTTGGCTGAGGGCGAAAATAATGCCGCCTTTGGCGGTGCCGTCCAGCTTAGTCAGCGCAAGGCCGGTAACACCGATGCTCTGGTGGAATTGATCGCACTGGTTAACGGCGTTCTGGCCGGTGCCTGCGTCCAATACCAGCAGGGTTTCGTGGGGGCTTGCCGGGTCGATTTTGGCCAGCACCCGCTTCACTTTGCTCAGCTCTTCCATTAAATGGCTTTTGTTGTGCAGGCGCCCGGCGGTATCGGCAATTAATACATCCACTTGGCGAGCGCGGGCGGCGTTTAAGGCATCAAAAATGACCGAAGCGCTATCGGCCCCCGTGTGCTGGGCAATCACCGGCACCTTGTTGCGCTCCCCCCACACCTGCAGTTGCTCCACCGCCGCCGCCCGAAAGGTATCCCCCGCCGCCAGCATCACGCTCTTGCCTTCGCTTAAAAACCGGTGGGCGAGTTTGCCGATGGTGGTGGTTTTACCGGCGCCATTAACCCCCACCACCAGAATCACAAAGGGCTTTTTATCGGCGGGAATAGCCAGCGGCTTTTCCACCGGCAGCAGTAAATTGCGCAGGTTTTCCTGCAGGG
>DAOQGS010000794.1:0-1634 GCA_035338675.1 Cellvibrionaceae bacterium | reverse complement strand
CGTCTTCTACTACTAAAATACTCGCCGCTTGATTTGAACTTGCCATAACACTCTCTCGCTGATTAAACCAAAGGAAGAATTAAAGAGGCTTGAGTGCCCTTGCCTTCCGTCGATTGCAAATGAAAACGGCCGCCGTGGGCGCGCGCAACGCTTTGCACCACCGCTAAACCAAGGCCCGTTCCCTGGGGTTTGGTGGTAAAAAATAATTCTTTTGCCTGGGCGATAAATTCCTTCGACATACCCGGCCCATCGTCCACCACACACAGGCGCAACCAAAGCCCATTGGCGCTGGTAATAGGCTCTAAACGCATCGCCAAATTACCGCCGGGTTTTGCCTGTAGGGCGTTATTCACTAGGTTTAATACGGCGCTGATTAATGCCTCGCGGTTGCAGCGAATATGTAACCCAGGCTCTGGGTTAATCCAAATGCAAAAGCTTTTACTGCTGGCTAAAGGCACTTCCATAGCCTCCTGCAAACCTTTTTGTAAATCCGCCAGGGTAATTACTTCATTGAGCGGTAATTCATTGCGCACAAATAACAGCATATCGCGCACTTGCCGCTCCATATGCTGCAGGCGGCCTAATAATTTATGGGCGAAGGCCTGGCGTTTTTCATGCTCCAAATCTTCATTACACAAATGATTGGAGTACAGCAGTGCGGCGGAGAGTGGAGTGCGAATTTGATGAGCGAGGGCTGAAACCATTTTGCCCATGGCGGAAAGTTTTTCATATCGCGCCACCTGTTGTTGTAAACGGCGGGTTTCGGTTTGGTCAGTGAGTAAAATAATTTGCCCGGTTTGATCAAACGATGCAGTGGCGATACTGATGCGTTTACCCTGGTGGGTAGATACTTCTAAACCGTCATCCCGGCGCGGCGCAAAACACTGGCTGATAATATCCCGCCATTTAAATCCATCCAGCGGGTTTTCTAACATGCTTTTCGCTGCGGGATTGCTTTGCACAATATAACCACGCTCATCTAAAACAATTACGCCACCGGGTAAAAAATCTAATAAGGCCTGGATACGTTCCGCCAAGCGATGGTTTTTGACATGTTCCTCCTCCCGCGCTTGGGAGACCTCGGTCAACTCGCGGGTCAATTGCGCCACCCGGCCTTCCAAAGTGCGGTAGGAATTACTTAATAAGGACGAAGTTTCATTAAAAAATTCAAATGCCCGCGTCAAATCTTCCGCGCTGGGTACCGATTGCAGCTGGGGGGGCACCGTAGGTGTTATTGGCGCACTTAATCCTAAGTTGGACATAGAACCACTCAAGCGTTAAAAAAATGACACTAGAGGGGGCAATGCAAGGCGGATACCAGAATTTTTTAAGGCTGCTCTTATAGAGTCTGAATCGGCGAGTCCTATGTATTCGCAAGGTGGGGCAGCGTAGCGGCTGCACAGGCGTTCTACGCCAATAGATGAGTTGCACATCATTCATCACATCTGCAGCACTGGCACTAATCTCAATTTCATTGTTAGCCGCCGCGCTACCGGCAATTCAAAGTGCCAATAAGCAGGGCTTGGCTATAATCCTAAAAGCCTTAATTAATCCAACAGCCAGAAGCAGCCAGTTCAGGTTATTAACCCGGCGGCTTTTTATGCCGGGTTAATAACTGCGGCAAGGATGCCGCG
>DAOQGS010000793.1:0-1634 GCA_035338675.1 Cellvibrionaceae bacterium | reverse complement strand
GGTCAATTATTGTTCCCGGCTACTCTTGCTAGCTGGGCATAAAATGCCGCCGGGTTAATAATGTACCCTATCTTCATAGCTAAGCGAGGTTGTAAAGTTTTATTCAGTGCGCAGCAAAATTGCACTACGATAGGGCTTGGCGCCGTATTTCATCATTTGTTCAAAATCTTTAATGGGCACTGGAACATAAATGTTATCCAGACTGCTCTGCCAATGTTCGGAGTCTACATCCGGGTCGTTTATATACACGTAGTCATCATCGATGTGTACAAGCCAAATCCAATGGGGTTCTTTGCTGCGGTTAAAGCGGTAGGTGCTAATTAATAAAATAATGGCCCAGCCGTCTTGCAGCTGTTGTTTTAAATGTTCAATTTTGTTGGGAAAACTGTGTGTGGGAATGCCTTCGGTTTGCAGGCGCGCTAAAAAATCAGCGTGGATTAGCTCAATAATCTGTTTTTTTTCTTCGCAGCGAACGCTGGCAAGGAAGGGAGCGGTGGTAACCGACAGCCAAAGCGCGCAGGTAAAGCCGCGCTTTTTAGCGGCCAGCGCTAAGCCTAAGGGTGAAGTGCCGCCGTGCCCTTGGGTCATAAACACGGTTGTCGCTTCGCGCCAGAGGTTAATTTCCTCCAGTTGCGTCATATTGGTTTGCGGTCGCAGATATTTCATCGCCATCATAAGTGCGGCGGGCCCGCAGGTGAACTCGGTGGTTTGTGCGTAGTGGGGTAGGTGTGGGGGTTTGGTTAGGTGCCGTAGTAGGCGTTTTTCCATGCGGATGCCGTCGTGACCGTCTTCATAATACTGGGGTAAACGGCGAATGGGCTGGTAATGCATGGCCTCATATAAACGAATCGCGTTGGTGTTGCTGTCGGACACTTCCAGGCGAATAAATAAAGTGCCGTGTTCTTCGGACGCCTGCTCCAGCCGCTCTATCAGCAGGCGCCCATAGCCTTTGCCGCGACACTCGGGCGATACCGCCAGTGAATAGATGCGAGCAAGGCAGGTACCGCGATGGAACAAAACCAGCCCATAGGCTTCTACAGGCTCGCCTATAACCCATAGTTGCGCTTGCGCTTTGGTAATAAAATAGCGAAAACTGCGTTTAGTGAGTTGGTCGTAGTCAAAACAGGCCATTTCAAGTGCTACAAGAGCCGGTAGATCGTCGAGGGTTGCAAGCCGCGGTGTCGTGAGGGTCATAGGTCTCTTGCTAAACGTCAATAATTTGCCAAACTGGCTTGGCAGCGTGTTTATAACAGGCCCTTAGGCCGTCCCATTATCCCTTACTTGAGTTCAAAAGTCTTTCATGCCTCAATTAAAAATTATTGTAGAAAATGCCGCTGATTGGACCAGTTTTTACCCATCAGAGGATGTTGTATTGGCCCGCGATTATCTTGCGCAGCCGGTGGGTAAAGAGCGTTATAGGGTAATTAATTTATGCAATCAATACGGCTATTTAAGCACCGGCTATTATTGCTCCCTGTTGGCAGAAGCGCGCGAGCATCAGGTTATTCCTTCAGTAAAGCACATTCGCGATCTATCGAGGCGCATTTGGTTGGGTGTGGTGAATGTGGATGCATCCAAAGATATTGCTGCAGTGGCGGGTGTTGTTCATTATGGCTTTAGCTTAGGTGGCTTTT
>DAOQGS010000792.1:0-1637 GCA_035338675.1 Cellvibrionaceae bacterium | reverse complement strand
GATATTTATTTAACCAACCGGCAGATGCGCAAAGTATTTGATGGCGATGAGGTTCTGGTGCGCAAAGGCCAGACTGATTTTCGCGGCCGTATTGAAGGCGCCATTATTGAGGTAATTGCATCTCCAGCTAAAACCCTAGTAGGCCGCTTGTATTCCGAGCGCGGTATTAATTTTTTGCGGGCGGATAATCCGCGCATTTTCCAAGATATTTTAGTGGCCGACGACGCCCTCGGCGGCGCCAAAACCGGCCAGTTAGTTGAATTAGAGGTGGTCGATCACCCGTTTAAAAACCGCTTTCCCTCCGGCCGTGTGGTGGAAGTTTTAGGTGAGCATTTGGCGCCTGGGGTCGAAATTGATGTGGCGATTCGCTCCCATAATATTCCCTACCTGTGGCCTCAGGATGTGGCCGCTGAAGCGGCTGCCATCAGCCCCCAGGTGCAAGAGGCGGATAAACAATTGCGCATTGATATGCGCCATTTGCCGTTGGTGACCATTGATGGTGAAGATGCGCGGGATTTTGACGACGCGGTATTTTGCGAGAAAAAACGCGGTGGCGGTTGGCGTTTATACGTTGCTATCGCCGATGTGGCGCACTATGTGGCGGTGGGTTCACCGCTGGATCGCGAGGCGCAGCTCCGCGGTAATTCGGTGTATTTTCCCGATTATGTTGTGCCCATGCTGCCAGAAGCCCTGTCCAATGGTTTGTGTTCGTTAAATCCCGCGGTGGACAGATTGTGTATGATCTGTGAAATGACCATCAGCGCGGCCGGTAAAATTACCGGTTATGTATTTTACGAATCGCTCATGCATTCCAAAGCGCGCTTAACCTACACCCAGGTGGGTGAAATTTTGAAAGAGCGCGGCGTAAAAACGAGTGTTATTCGTCAGCGTTTTTCTTCGGTGGTGCCTCACTTAGATGAGCTGGCCAATTTATATGCAGTCTTGCGTAGCGCGCGCGATGAGCGCGGGGCGATTGATTTTGATACCACGGAAACCCGCATTATTTTCGATGCCCAGCGCAAAATTGATAAAATTGTGCCGGTAGTGCGCAACGATGCCCACAAATTAATTGAAGAATGTATGTTGGCCGCCAATGTGTGTGCGGCCAAATTTTTAGAGGAATTAGGTGTGCCGGCGCTTTATCGTGTGCATGAGCCGCCTAAAGAGCGCAAATTAGAATTATTAAAAGATTTTCTTGCCGAATTGGGCTTATCCCTGCGCAGTTACGAAGAGATTAAACCGGCTGATTATCAGGCAATCATTCAGGCCATCGCAGACAGGCCGGATGCGTCATTAATTCAAACCGTATTGTTGCGCAGCATGAACCAGGCGGTTTACAGCCCGGAAAATAAAGGCCATTTTGGCCTTGCCTATCAAGCCTATACCCATTTCACTTCGCCCATTCGGCGCTACCCGGATTTGCTTACGCACCGCGCCATCCGCAGTTTGATTCGCTCGGAGCGTCCTTCCAAGCGTGTACGCCGCCACCCAGATGCAGCCACTATTGCGCCTGCAGTGACCTATCCCTATTCGGTCGCCGACATAGTAACTATGGGCGAGCAGTGTTCATTAACGGAGCGGCGGGCCGATGAGGCTACCCGCGACGAAATGCTGGAAAAATCGGCCTTGCTGAACCG
>DAOQGS010000791.1:0-1638 GCA_035338675.1 Cellvibrionaceae bacterium | reverse complement strand
ACTAAAACCGCCAATATCCCCCCAAGTGCCCACCCATTTACCGGCATATTTAACCGCTGGCGCCTGGGCGGCGTCTTCAATTATTTTAATCCCTTGCGCATTGGCAAGGCCCCGCAGAGCTTCTAAATCCGCGCCATACCCAAAAATACTCGGCACTATAATCGCCCGCGTTCTGGGCGTAATATTGGCCACCACACTTTGAAAATCCAAATTAAACGTATCCGGGTTTATATCGGCAAATACGGGAATAGCATTCCAAACCAAAATACACGTTGCTGAGGCAGACATGGTCCAGGGGCTTACAATAATTTCATCCCCCGGTTCGATATCAAGCGCCCCTACCGCACAAATTAAACCCGAGGTTAATGAATTAACACTAATAGCGTGTTTGACACCAAAAAATTGCGCCCACTCAGCTTCAAACCCTCGCACCTGCGGCCCGCCCAAAAAACCCTCACCCCAGGCGCCAATAAAGCTGGATAAACAACCGGAGCGAATCACTTCTGTCGCCGCAGTTACCTCCTCTTCCCCATAGGGGTTATAGGGTACTAATTGCCGCGTAAATGCTGCTGAGCCACCGAACAGTGCTAGTGTTTGCATAAATAGTTCTCGATTAATTAAGGCGCACTAATATCGTCTAATTGCGCTTGCACCTGCTCCACTACCTGTAATGCTTCCAAGGCGGATTGGGTTAAGGGGTCTTCGCCCACTCGGCTTTGCCACTGTTTATAATAATAGGCCAAGGCGTGGCGCTGGTAATAACTTAGTTGCGTCGCCTCCGTGCGCACCAGCTGTAAGCGTTTAACACTGGGGAATACCTCATCCGCCTCGGCTTGTTGGTATTCAATCCGCTGCCCCATAGCCCGATAAAAAATAGCCCCCTGCTGCAGGTAAATATCCATTTCACTTAAAGCATACAGCTGGTAATCAAAGCGTAAAAAAACTGCCTGCACCGAGCCAAATTGCAATACAAAGTCCGGCTCTGGGTCGGCACGCGCAGTATCGTTAGCATTAATAAGCCGCACATGTTCGGGCCTCCCCAAAGCGGTCACTAATAAATGAATAAAATGGGAGGCATTATTAGTAATGCCTTTGCCATAACGCACAATAATTTTTTCTACCCCACCCCAGGCTCCCTCGCGAATAAACTTAAACATAGCCTTACAATGGGGTTCATAGGGGCGGATATAATTTACGAATACTAAAACACCCTGCGCCTTAGCGCGGCGGAGCATTTCTGCAGCTTGCGCTGCGCTCGGTGCGAGGGGTTTTTCACACACGATAACCTCAGGCTTAAGACTTAAGGCTTCATTAAATGCCGCAAAATGTAGATGCGTCGGCACGGCAAGGATAATCCAGTCAAACCTGTATTGCGCTGCTGCTGCCTGTAAGCTAGGAAATGTTGCCACATGAGGATAGGCTTGTTTAAATTCATTGCACGCCTGTGCGTTTGGGTCTACTGCTGCAATTAACTGTAACTGCGGGTGTTCATTAATTGCTTTAGCATGGGTTAAAACGCCGTCGCTGCGCTCGTCGTAGCGCCACCCCATATTACCCAAACCCACCACAACACAATTGGCCACCGTCTTCACATCCTATTCTACATGCGCCCAATTTAACGGCTCTTCGGCTGCTATA
>DAOQGS010000790.1:0-1640 GCA_035338675.1 Cellvibrionaceae bacterium | reverse complement strand
GCGAATTTTATCCATCAACAATCCAGACCTACAAAAAACCATACCCATGCAGGATACCCGCCTCTGGTTTAGTATCGAGTGGTATAAACACGCCAAACAAAAATACGCCGCCGAAAAAACTAATCCGCCTGCACAACAGCCAATTGAGCAAATACCCCTGAGCAGCTCAAATGAGTAAGCGCTAATTAAATCTGGCGGCTAGGGTTTGGGGTGTTTCGTTTTAGGCGCTGGCGGCGCGTCATCCTCAGCCCCCATATCATGATCTTCCGTTGATGCATCGCATTTATCACTCACCCAGTGCCCCTGGGTGAGTGAACGCAAAGGCATTTTAGTAGAGCCGAGCACTGCGCCTGTTTCGCCATTTACCGCATGCCCTGTACCCACAACTTCAAAACGATATGAGGTTGCGTGCAGGCTTAAGCTTACCGTGCCATCTGAGGCACCACCGGCACTGGTGCGGCAGCTGTACTGGTAACTAAATCCATCTGCGGCAATTTTTTTCTCGCTGATAGAGCACTGCCAGGGCGGCTGATGCACAGCTTTAATCGATTGTTCGGCAATTGCCTCCGGCGTCATAGACGCCTCTTTGGGGCCAATACACTCCAACTCGCTGCCTGCATCTTTGCGGGCAGCTGCCATTTGTTGATCGAACTGAGCGCGCTGGTCAGCGGGCATACGCGCGCGGGCATTTTTAATAATTTCATCCCCCGCCGCGTGCAGCTGTTGCAACACTTCTTTACCGTCAATCCACACCTGGGAGCGGCTCTCCCATTGGCCTTGTTTTACCGGCTCCGCCACCGCAACTTGAGTTAATACGCCCAATGACACCAGTAGCGTTTTTAATTTGCCTATATTTATTTTGCTCATCATATGATCCTCGCTAAATCGCCCATTCACCAATAACTTAATTTACAGCGCCCTTAAACACGGCATCCACAAGAATAATGGGTTAACCAAAACAGTGACAAGGCTAAATTACCCTTGTGCAATAGCGCCTAGTTGAGGCTTTACACATGTGCTTATGCAGGCCGATGCTCAGTGCCCTGCCCAGGGGTAATAAACAAAAGTTTGGCCGGAGAAATAATCGCAGCTGTGTGCCACACCCCCTTGGGCACCACTACATAATGCCCCTGTTCGCTTAATAACACAGCCGTGTCACCGCCGGGTGTTTGCAGTACAAAGCGCACGGCGCCACTGAGCAATACGACTACCTCATCACCATGGGGATGCATCTCCCAACTGCCCCAATCCTGCGTAAAGCTGTGGCAGGCAATCAACTCATGGCCGACAAACCCACCATATACCGCATCCAAACGGCCGTATAAATTCGCGTTAAAAGGCTCAATATGCGCGTGTTTGTCGGGAGTCAAAACTACAAAATTATCGCTGATGTGTTTAGGAAATGACATAGGTGATAAGTCTCTTAATTAAGGTTAAAGGGCTTAACCAACTGTTAAAGATGCACGAATTAATCTACATGAGTGAATATTTTAAAGCGCGCAATTATGACTATTTTTATCAGCACAACCATAACTTGGTCGCCGCATATTGCACACACCCACAGATAAACCTAAGAATACAATGACTAAGGAACCTCTGAAAAATTACCTTACTCGCCCTGGCGGCGTTGAATTTGGCAA
>DAOQGS010000789.1:0-1641 GCA_035338675.1 Cellvibrionaceae bacterium | reverse complement strand
GGAGCAATTGCCGAGTTTACACGCAGTAAATGAGCATTTTTTGCCAAATTCAACGTGGCTAGGGCGAGTGAGGTAATTTTTCAGAGGTTCCTTAAGGAGAATCCACACTGAGTACGTGTCACTAGGTTAAAGATTGGGTGCTATTTTCCAGCTGTTTTCGCTCCCCCAGAAAACATGGGGAGGGCGTAAAACAGCTTTGAAAAAAGCAAAATTACTTCGTTTGAGGCTTTTTAGCGCCGCCCCCTTTTCAAGGGGAGGCTGGGTGGCAATGTCATTAAGTTAGGAGTTTTGAGGTGAATATTTACCCTTAGATTGGAAGAGCGTAGCGACTTGTGACACCCATCCGCCAGTACAAACTATAGGTACAGCAAGGACTCTGCGGGATGTCGGAAGTCGCTGCGCTCTTCCAACCTACGCCAGAACGGGCTTTTCGCAAAGGGCTAAGTCACCAGGAAAAACAGGTTAAGATCCTTAAGAAGGGTATTGCCTTTGAAAGGTGACATGTGACCCGGCGGGGGTTGCACGGGATGGGGGATTAACCCGGCGGTTTTTTGCCGGGTTAATAATTTTTACTGCGCGCTGTTAATTTTTATTTCACTCAGTTTTAATTTTTATTTCACTGGGCGTAAGCCCGCTGGCACTGGCTTTAAGTGTAATAGTGCCGGGGGTGCGAGTGGATTGCACTATAGCCATGGCTTTGCCGCTAAAGGCTGAGCGGGATTTTCCTTTGTAGGATTCAAGGCTTACGGCATTGCCATTATCCACGCCGACTAATATACCGGGGCCTTCGAGGGTGAAATTAATGAGATTATTGGCATTGGGAACCAATGTTCCCTGGGCATCTACTACGTCCACTTCCACAAACGCTAAATCACTGCCATCGGCATTAATGGTTGCGCGATCCACTAATAAACCCAATTGAGCCGCTGCGTTAGCTGTGCGCAGTGTATCGGTGACCACCACCCGCCCGCCCTTGCGCGCGCGAGCCTCCAAAGTGCCTTTAGCAAAAGGCACCGACCACTCGATATGGCCTTGGGTTTGAGCAATGGTTTTTGAGCCTAGAGAAGTGCCATTTAAAAACAGCTCCACGCTATCAGCGTTGCTATACACCATCACTTTAACCGCTTGCCCGGCGTTCCAGTTAGTCCAATTCATTGGGACTATATGCACCATGGTTGGCCCGCTCCAATTCCAGCGGCTTTGGTAAAAATAAAATATATCCTTGGGTAAATAGGCCGTATCAATTGCGCCGAAATAGGAGCTTTTAGCAGGCCAGGCTTCGTTCGGTGTGGGCTCGCCTATGTAATCAAAACCCGTCCAAATAAATTCACCGGCAATCCATTCGCGGCTATTCACATCGCGCCAGGAGTTTTCCGCCGTTTGGCCCCAACCAACTATGGCATTATCGTAGGAAGATAATTGCAGATTATTGTTGTTATAAACTCCCCGGCTGCGCACGGCAGAAGAGGTTTCGCTGCCGATAAATTTGCGGTTGGGGTATTTAGTATGTTGGGAATCATAAATACCAGGGTTGTAATTTAAGCCCACAAAATCCTCAAGGCCTGCGGTGCCTTCAGCGCCTGCATCATAATTCCAATGAGCAAAAGCCTGGCCGATTAAGCGGGTAGTATCCAAACTGCG
>DAOQGS010000788.1:0-1642 GCA_035338675.1 Cellvibrionaceae bacterium | reverse complement strand
CTGGTGCCATAGGTGGCGTGAATGCGTGCCATTCCGGCTAAAGCGCGCGCGGTGGAAAAGGTGGCTTTGGTTTCCGGCTCGGAAATACAGGTACCGCTGCTGTGGGGTGAACAAGCAGCCCAGGAGGTATTTACATTGGTGTGGAATTTAGGAATCGCCAATTTGCGGTTGTGGGATAACACATAATTAAATTGGTCGGTAAGGGTATTTAATTGTTGGTACATAGTACGCGCGCCGCTCATGCGCGTGCTGTAGTAGGTATTAATAGCTGGGTAGGTTTCCAGCATATTCATCAAGGCCCAGGCGGCCTCAGCGGTATTAACCGGGTAAGCACCGTTATCACCGGCATCTTTCACATACGAAAAGGTCAGCGATAAACCGCTTTGCCAATTGTTTTTGGTTTGGTTAAAGGTGGCGCTGGTTTCGTGGTCTTTAAAATAATCAAAAAATTCGTATTTCATAGCGCCATAAGGGTCGCTGGAAATATCAAACGCGGGGGATTGGTCGCTGCCCACCACCAGCTTTAAATTGGTGCCGGTTTGCACACAAGAGGAAAAATCAATTTTATAAAAACTATCGCCGGAGCTTTTATCATTACTTACATAAGTGCTGGTGGTGCCCGAGCAATTAGTGCCGCTAATAGACCAGCTTTTTGCGCCGGTATTGGCGCTAATATACAGCGCTAATTTATTTGCCTGGGGTAAATAACCGGCGTAGTTAATGCGGAATTTATTGCTGGTTTGGGTGCCGTTGTCTATGGCGTGAAGATTGGAACTTGGCAGCAGCAGGGCAGCGCCCAGGGCTAAAGAGGATTTACATAATAGTGATTTTGACACGTACATCTCCTAATAAAAATTACAACTCAATAAAGCCGTGGCAGTGCAACCACGCCCATGTGCTTAGTGGATCCCGGGTAAGCAACAGAGCTGAGTCTGTTAAACCTTAACCCCAACAACTACATACTCCGCGAATGTTTAGGTTTAAAGATGCTAGCACAAGAAATAACCAATGACGCCAAAATCATCTTCAAGTGTGATCGCTATCATCTCCACAAGCCCCACCGCGCGCGTTTTTATTGGGCTGAGCAATGGGGCTGCCAGGCCGCCAGGCTGTGGTGAAGCACAATCTGTGCTTTGCATCACAATCGTGGCCGCCTGAGCCAGAGCCCTTACAAAGCGGTCTTCACCTCACCGCAACATTCAAAGCAGTATTTGCGCCAGGGTTCGAACCTGGCTCTTCAGGCTGGCGGGGCAATTTGGAGTTGGGCGGGTTTAATAGATAACCGGGCGGCGCTTTGGGAGCGCGCGGAATAGACAAGCCTCTTGGGCTTTAATGTAATTATTTAAATTAAGTAACCAGCCATGAGTTAGAAATGCGCCGCAGGATCCATTTATTCAGCGGTAACTGTTCAGCACAGGAAGTGTGCGATGCTTGAGCAACGCATTAAGTCTTAAAATCGCTAGCTCTCGTTAATTCTGCCGAAATCTTCGTGCCGAGTTTTCGATGATGTAGACGAGTTATCGAGAAGGTCACCCGCTTAAACCAGAAAAACCGTTGGAAACCTATTCACCACCTAGATGGTAAGTCAGAAAAGCGCAGCGCCTTTCGACGTTATATTTCCTCGATACCACGAGGTTAAACC
>DAOQGS010000787.1:0-1648 GCA_035338675.1 Cellvibrionaceae bacterium | reverse complement strand
AATGCTCATTTACTGCGTGTAAACTCCGCTTTTTTTGCCAAATTCGCCTAGCCAGCGCTTCGCCGCCTACATTTTTCAGAGGTTCCTTACTGCTGGGGCCGGGTTAATTTTATATAGGAATCTCTGATTACGGCAGGAGGCCCGCGAGAGCGCTACAGGTGTGATGTCCGCGCCAAAAATTGCCCTGCGGGTTATTGCCTATCAAGCAGATTAAAACTAGGTATGAGTATTATTTATGGTGCCTGCTGAACTGCAGATTTTAACTAGTAATACAGTGATTATTGTGGTGGCCTATTTTGTGGTGTATCCGCGTTTTTGCGGTGCGAATCTGCACAAAATTTTATTCAACGATGTTATCGCCACGCTGGTTGCCCTGCTGGTGGCGGGGGCTAAATTTGCCGGGGGTACTGAGGTGTTTTCGTTGGGTGTGGGTGCGGTGAATTGGTTTTGGTTTACTTTGTTGAGTTATTTTTTGCTGGAAACGCCTTTTATGATTTGGTATTTCAAGCGCCACGGGATTTGGCCGGGGGCGGGTAAATAATTTTTTGCTTACAGCAAAATTTCTGGCGAGAAAGAAGCTTCAAAAAAATGATCCTGCCTGGGGTTAAGTTAAGGATTGCCAGCCAATTTTGTAGCCTGGATGGAGCCTAGCGCAATCCGGGGTGCCTCAAAACTCCTGGATTTCGCTGGGCTCCATCCAGACTACCCAGATATTACTTACGCCAAATAACAGCCCAATTTATTAACTTAGTGACATTGCCTTGGAGGCGCTGCGGTGGAGAACCCTGTTTTATTGCAGGTGAGTTTTCTTTTATTTCAGCTGACTTTTATTTCAGGGAGCGGGAAATCTTTAATTACAGCGGGCTGTGAACAAAAAACAGCGCAGCGATTTACCACCCCACCCCTTCGGGGCACCCCTCCAGGGGAGGGGAATTTTAGGCCGTGCCTGGGTTGCAACTAGTTATATGTCTTCGCTTCACCCCCGCCCCGGGAAAACAATAAACAGCAGCCCCAACCCACATAAACCGGCCCCTAAACTGCTTGCGGCTATGGGCGCTTAACACTAGGGTGTAAACTTCCGCCCACTTTTTATAAGCGCGCCGAGCCTTGAGGCCCCTATGCCCGATACCCAAAAACCCCTGTCGTTTAGTGTTCTTACCGTGTCTGATACCCGTAGCCTGGATACCGATACCTCCGGGCAAACCCTGGTGGAGCTTGCCGAAGGGGCGGGGCACCAGTTGTTGGAGCGCTGTTTGGTGAAAGACTGTATCTACCAGATTCGCGCCGTGTTAAGCCGCTGGATCGCCGACCCGCAAACCCAAGTGGTATTGATTACCGGCGGCACGGGTTTTAGCGGGCGGGATTCCACTCCTGAGGCGGTGGCGGTATTGCTGGATAAACAGATCCCCGGGTTTGGCGAGTTATTCCGCGCCCAGAGCGCAGCGGAAATTGGCACTTCCACCCTGCAAAGCCGCGCACTCGCGGGGCTTGCCAACGGCACGGTGGTGTTTTGCCTGCCCGGCTCCACTGGCGCCTGCCGCACGGCCTGGCAGATTATCGGCCCCCAGCTCGATAACCGCACCAAGCCCTGTAATTTGTCGCGGTGTTAAAGCCCTCATGTTAAGCCTGGCGCAGGCCCAAGCAACCC
>DAOQGS010000786.1:0-1651 GCA_035338675.1 Cellvibrionaceae bacterium | reverse complement strand
GTGCAGCGAAGGCAAAATAGATCAGGACGATCTATTTTGCCGCCGGGTTAATAAGCCGCGATAAACCCCCATCCGCCGCCATTATCTGCCCAGTAATAAACCCCGCCTGGGGCGATAATAAAAATACTGCCAGGGCCGCTATTTCCTCTGCGGTGGCTATTTTTTGCAGCGGGTGGCGTTTTTCGGCAGCGGTGATTTTTTCTGCGGTGTTTAAAAGTTTTTCCGTGAGACTAGTATGAGTGAGGGATGGCGCTATGCCATTAACGCGAATGGCGGGCGCCCATTCACAGGCGAGGCTGCGCACAAGCCCTTCAATGGCGGCTTTGCTACTGGCAATACTGGCGTGAAAGGCCATGCCGACGGCGGCTGCCACGCTGCTAAATAACACCACACTGGCCTGGGGGGATTTTTTTAATAAGGGCGTTACCGCCTGTAATGAACGCACAGCGCCTAAAACATTAACGGCAAAATCCTGGTTAAAATCCTCAATGCTTGTGCGGGCAAAGGGTTTTAAATGAATGCTGCCGGGGCAATACACCAATCCGTCCAGCACCTCGGGCAGGCCTGTTATATTTGGGATTTGTTCGGCAGGGTTATTATAAAAAAACTGCGCCCTCTCACCTAAGGGGGCTGCTGGTGGGTTGCGCGCCCAAATACTCACGTGGTGATCCAGAGCTAGTAAATGCTGCACTATGGCGGCGCCTATGCCCCGTGTGCCGCCGATAATTAAATAATGAGCCATAAACAAGTGCCTTAAGTGGAAGCTCTTTGTACGCATCTTAATAACAGGCGGATGGCAGGAGCGTATATTGTTGCGGGCGTTTGTTGTCAGCCTGTTGCAATAGGTATGCGGTGGTGGATTGGCAAGGTAGTATTACGCGGGGCTGTAAAAAACTGCCCCCAAAAAATGCCCTTTGGTAATAACTATGAGCCAGGATTTATTTGCCGATAACACGCCCGGTGAGGTAATTAACATTGCTGGGGCGCAGTTATTATTTTTTCCGCAGGTGCAGCTGCCCATTGCCCATGATGAGGTGTTAGCGCGTTTAATTGCACAGGTACCCTGGGTGCAGGAAGATATTATTATTTACGGTAAACGCCACCCCCAACCGAGGCTAATTGCCTGGTATGGGGATGAGGGTATGAATTACCGTTATTCCGGGGTTACCCATTACCCGCTACCTTGGTCCAGCATATTACTGGAACTTAAACACAAGGTTGAGGCGCTTTGCGGTTGTTCTTTTAACAGTGCTTTGGTCAATTATTATCGCCACGAGCGCGATAGCATGGGCATGCACAGCGACGATGAGCGGGAGTTGGGGCCGCAGCCGGTTATTGCCTCTTTAAGCTTAGGTGGGCCGCGCACCCTTATTTTTAAGCCTAAACGGGGCGGTGCGCGTTTTACACTAGCCTTGCCCCCTGGCAGCCTGTTGGTGATGCAAGGGGATACACAGAAAAATTGGTTGCATGGAATTAACAAGGAAACTACACCCTGTGCGCCGAGGGTGAATATTACCTTTAGGCGCATTATTCAAGCTGATTAATCCTTCGTGTTTATTAACCCGGCGGCTGAATAGATCGTCCCGATCTATTTGGCCTTCGCTGCCCTAAAACTGGCGAAAATGCGTGGATTTACTTGTTTTAGGGCAGC
>DAOQGS010000785.1:0-1665 GCA_035338675.1 Cellvibrionaceae bacterium | reverse complement strand
CGAGTGGATTTATTGTGAGACTTGGCGACAACGGTTTGAAGAGAAAAATTTGCGCGATATGCATACGCCAGATTTTGACTCGTTTTTTATTGCTAGTATGTTTACCCCTTTGTTTTCTGATAAGTGTCTCTATTTTTCTGCGTGGAGTATGTCTGGATACCCGCAGGGGCCGTTAAATAGGCTTAAATTTGAGCGGATTGATGCCATTGCCAATACATTTAATTTGCACTTGACGCCTCAGGCTTTACAGGAGCAAAAGGAAGTATTGGCGGCTAACCCGAATGATCACTATAGCGTTAGCCGAAAACCAGAAATTTGGGAATATCCTAGCAACGCCCCCGATAGCAATAAACCGCTCGTTTTTACCCCTCCTCCCAGTCTTTTTTAATCCATAATTTCACTAAGGATTTTTATATGGCCGTTAACACACAATACCCCGGTTATGATGAAGTATTTCGCTCTGCTGGTGCGGGTCGCACAGTCTATGCGCGCAGCAATCAAGCGAAAGAGTTGAAGAAAATGCTTAAAATACAGCGGGTAAATTATCAATATACTCTTTTGGGGCAAGGTGTAGCGATACTAAGTTCGGATCCATCGCGTGCCACTACACTAAACGCCGCTGGCGATATGAGGCGATTAACAGTTGGTGGCGGTGTTTCTTTGACGTTTTACATCTATAACGGTGCCATATTTATCGAATCTATCGCCTTAGGGGCACTTGTAAAAACCGCCCCGATAGGCATTTATAAAGTTGAGTATAAAGAAGCACAGAATTTTTGGGTCGCCGATACTCAATCTGTAAATAGCTTTGATTCGACGCAGCTCTGGCGCAGCAAAAAAGATAAGGCGCATTATGCGGTTATCGGCGATAAATTCGGCTTGGATATTGGTAATGCTGGTCGTTTGCTCGCTGACCATGTTCTGGGGGGTTACAGCAAAGAGCAATATTTTCTTAGGCTGGATATTACTGACCGAGAAACACCTCATTTTTCACTATTATGGCTAGATAAAGAAAAGCATAAATCTGCTCAGGCAGTTAATTTGCTCAGCACCGCCATAATCGATAGTTATAACAAGGGTTTACCGGTGAATTGGTTGGTGCATGGCCAAGGTGTGCACACATTTAAAAAAGCCGTCAGCCAAATTAAATCCAGTATCAGCGCGGCAGCACTAACGGTTAATGACGGTGTGTCCGGCATTAAGCAGCAGGTATATTTCTCCAATCCAGTTAGTGGCAGCAAAGATTCGTTAAAAAAACTTTGCGAAAGCTCTGGGTTTGCATTCGTGGGTTATAACGCTAATGAGCGCGATTTAAAGCGATTAGGCAACGCCATCAACGTAGGTATGGAAATGGGCAAACAGGCCTTAATGACCGCTGCTGGTGGTAGCAGTATTGCAGGCGTTGGATTTGGGCTGAAGCAGTTAGGTTTAGGCGGCATTGAAAAAGCCATGCAAAACGGGGCGGATGCGCTTGTGAATGGCAACCATTTGACGGCTGCCGTGGCGGCTATGGGCTGCGGATTTATCGTTTGGGGCGCCGTCAAAAAGTGGCAAGCCATTGGAGCGGGAATCAAATGCACCTTTGGAAAAGGAAACCAGTATTGGTATTCCGGCGATAAAGAATTATTGGCGGCTCAATAAAATTGAAGTGACACCTCTCGAATC
>DAOQGS010000784.1:0-1671 GCA_035338675.1 Cellvibrionaceae bacterium | reverse complement strand
GATCACCCCGGCGTTCATGGCCGAGATCGTGGCCACCATCTCCCAGCTCGCCCGGCAGAGCAGCCACATCAACCAGCGCTCGGGCGTGTCGGTGCGCCTCACGGTCACCAACGCCGAGACCCTGGTCGCCAACGCGGCCCGCCGCGCACTGGTATTAGGTAAATATCCGGAAGCAAAAGTTTCTACGGTACAGGGTATGGGTTCGTCAGCACCGCTAAATCCCACCGATCCCGCCGCCGCCATTAACCGTCGCATCGCTATTATCGCCCTTAAAAAAGCCGTTTCTGACGCACTCAATAATGGCACCAGCGGAATTTCCAGCCAGGACTTAATGAGCGCCGAACAACCCAAAACGCTTATTCCTGAAGACCCACCACCGGCCACTTACCAGCGCCTCAAATAAAACTCAGCCGAACCCTTCTATCCGCTTAACTTTGGAGCGCCCAGAGGCAGATACGCTGTGCCCGCCAAAATTTCTCCCCCGTAAACGGCTGACATGGGTAAAATGCGCTTACTTGAAAACCTGCGAGGCGCGAATCGCAAATGTACGGGGCGCGCCCGTTTTGAATTTTTTGTGCCCGCAGAAGATTTATGCCCATCAGAATGCTCTGCAGCTGCATAAATTAACTGCCCTGCGGCACTGAGTAACACACAAGGTATTTTATGACGGCAATTGCGATTATCGGTGGCTCAGGTGTTTACGGCTTGCCAGACCTATGCCCCCAGGAACTTACTCGCCAATCTACCCCTTATGGCGAAGTGACAGGCATTTTAAAGGGCACTTGGCCATTAAGCACCGACACCGCCATTAAGCCATCCGCCAATCAAACAGCACCTCTAAACCTGTATTTTTTGCCCCGCCACGGCAAAAGCCACGCACTTGCGCCCCATAAAATTAATTACCGAGCCAATATTTGGGCGCTTAAATCCTTAGGGGTAAACAAAATTCTCGCGCTCAATGCGGTGGGCAGTTTATTTTCTCCGCCGGGCACTTGGCTATTACCCGAGCAAATTATTGATTATACCTACGGTCGGGAGCACAGCTTTTTTGATGATTTTAGCCAAGGGGTTACACACACGGAATTTACGGAACCATTACATCTGTCGCTAATTAATAACCTTAAACACGCCTTGGCCGATAGCGAATTATGCCTAGTGCAAGGTGGCGTGTATGGCTGCACCCAAGGCCCGCGGCTTGAAACCGCAGCGGAAATTAATCGCCTGGAGCGCGATGGCTGCAGTATGGTAGGCATGACATTAATGCCAGAGGCAGCACTGGCGGCAGAGCTTTCCATCGCTTATGCCAGCTTATGCCTAAGTGTTAATTGGGCGGCAGGTAAATGCAGTGCAGCCATTACGCTTGAGGAAATACTGCAGTGTTTGCAGCAAGAGCACAGTCGTTTAAGCCAATATTGGCCGGACATTATTAACGCTTTAGCGGCCACGCAAATATAACAACCTATTGCCCGCCATCGATAAAGCGCACAGAAAATAGTGCGCTAAAAAAATTAATTGACTAACTAGCTGTAAAATGCTCAGATCAAATCTGAATTGGGTAATTTTGTAAAAAGGTATAAGTGCTCCGCACGATCCCTGCCCACCACGCTTGCTCAATACCCCCGCCTCAAACTTAATCAGCCCGTCCTATAAATTATTGGCAACTCACGTAAA
>DAOQGS010000783.1:0-1671 GCA_035338675.1 Cellvibrionaceae bacterium | reverse complement strand
AACAGCTGGCAACCCGTGATAATTCTTTTATGTAGGGACGCAATTCCTGAGCGCCTAGGGCGCAATTTAGGCCGATGGAAATAGGTTTGGCGTGTTGTAAGGAATTATAAAACGCTTCCGTGGTTTGGCCGGAAAGCGTGCGGCCAGAGGCGTCAGTGATGGTGCCAGAGATCATAATGGGCAGCTCATAGCCTTGCTGCGAAAATACTTTTTTTACGGCAAAAATAGCGGCTTTGGCGTTGAGGGTATCGAAAATGGTTTCAATCATAATGATGTCCGCGCCACCCTCAATTAATCCTTCAGTGGCTTCGGTGTAGTTTTCTACCAATTCATCAAAGGTAATATTGCGCGCGCCTGGGTCGTTTACATCGGGTGAAATCGAGCAGGTGCGGGAGGTAGGGCCTAATACGCCGGCTACAAAACGGGGTTTGTCGGGGGTGAGGGCGGTGAATTTATCGCAGGCTTCCCGGCTTAAACGGGCTGCCGCAACATTTAATTCCCGCGCTAGGGGCTGCATGTCGTAATCGGCTTGGCTGACTTGGGTGCTATTAAAGGTATTGGTTTCAAGAATATCGGCCCCGGCGGCTAAATAGGCCTCTTGAATGTCGCGAATAATCTGCGGCTGGGTTAAGCACAATAAATCGTTGTTGCCCGCTACATCCGTATGAAAATCCTTAAAGCGCTCTCCGCGATAATCCGCTTCTTTAAGTTTATAACTTTGAATCATGGTGCCCATGGCGCCGTCGAGGATCAGGATGCGTTGGGCAAGTTGCTGGTGGAGGGCTTGGGTGCGGGCGGTGTGGGGCATGCGTAACCTATATCAAAATTTTTTGATTTAGGTGTATTGTATCAGATAGATTCTGTCCACGGTTTCAACCCAGGTTGGACTGGGTTAGAATACTTGACTGTTTTTATCGGGTATAGATTGGGGGCCATATGAGTGAGTTAAGTCAGAGTGATTTGGGTGTTTCCATTAGTGAGAGCGCCCAGGAATATCTAGCCGGGTTGCTGGCTAAGCAAGATTGTGAAGGCATCGCCATTCGTATGTTTGTCTCCTCACCCGGCACCCCCCAGGCGGAAACCTGTATTGCCTATTGCCGCCCCGGTGAAGAAAAAGAAGGTGATGTGAAGCTGCAACTGACCGGCCTGGTTGCCTGGTTTGAAGGCCGCAGCCTGCCTTATTTGGTGGATGCCAAGGTGGATTATTCCCCCGATCGCATGGGCGGGCAGCTCACCATCCGCGCGCCCAATTCTAAAATGCCCAAAATTTCTGACGACAGCCCCATAGAAGACAAAATTAATTACGTTTTATTTAACGAAATTAACCCAGGCCTTGCCTCCCACAATGGCAATGTGTCGCTGGTGGAAGTTACTGAAGATAAATACGCCGTGTTGAAGTTTGGCGGCGGCTGCCAGGGATGCAGTGCTGTGGATGTCACCTTAAAAGAAGGGGTGGAGAAAACCCTGGTGTCTAAAATCCCTGAATTGGCAGGCGTTAAGGATGTGACGGATCATTCGGATACTTCAAAAGCCTATTATTAAGTTTCCCCCGCCAGCGTGTTTAGGGTGTATTTTCCTAACGCATTTTAGTTCGCGTGATTCTTTAACCTAAAAACCTTGAACCTAAAAACCGCAGTTGAACTCGTAGCGAGGGTGCCTAAGACGCTGAAT
>DAOQGS010000782.1:0-1672 GCA_035338675.1 Cellvibrionaceae bacterium | reverse complement strand
AATACTTCATATCGCCGATGGCCACTGCGGCCTCGGGTGTCAGGGCTTTGCCCGCACGCTGCTGCCAATCGTCCAAGCTGGTAATTAAGCGCTCAAAACTTTCGTCAAATTTTGCATCTGTATCGCCGCCAGCGCTGAGTTTATGTTTGGCGTGTTCCATGCGCTGCAGCCCCACCTGCTCAAAGCGGTTGATCTGTCGCCCCACTTCCTCGAATTTTTGGATTACAGCGGGGTTTTGGGTGGGGATAATATCCAGGCCGTCGCGGCTGCCGCCTTTTAACAGGGCGTTTAAATACCAGCGCGCGGTCGCTAAAAACTCGGCGGTTTCTTTATCGGCACCGGCCACACCGCTCATGGTCTCCTCCGTGGTGCGGTGGGCCTCGGCCACCAAATACTCCATTAATATGGCGCTTTCCGTCTGTGGGGCTAATTCTTTGGCCGCTATGAGGCCGTGGCTGCCGACGCCGTTTAATAGCGCAAGGCTTAAGCCCGCTTGAATTAACAACACAGCTAGGAGTAAGCCGAAAAATACGGACAGTTTTTTATTGACGTTGAATTGGTCAAAAGTGGCGATTAACTGTTGCATTGTGTCCCCAGGAATTTAAATCCGTTGCCTGCTTGCGTATATGAAGTTAAGCCTAAGAATCGGCGCCCATCAAAGCCTGTTTGCTGATGGCGACCAGTGGTAGGGGGCAACCCTTGCCCTGTGAAACTCGGGTACTGACTAGGATTTAGGTGAGGCGGGCGCCCCTACAGGTTTTTAGGTAACTAACGTTGGGGTGGTGATTGCAGCTTAGGTGTTTGCCTCGGGCGCTTCTTTGGGCGCTTTGGTCACCCAGGTCTCGCCATCGCGCAGGCGCAGTCGAAAGGGTTTGGGGGGAATGTCCGCGAGTGTGCGGATCAAACTGCCCTCTTGGGTGAGGCAGATGCTGTAGCCGCGCTCCAGTGTGGGCATGGGGCTTAGGTTGTTGAGTAGGCCTGCGGCCTGTTGCATCTGTTGGCGTTTTTGCGCCAGCAGCGCCAGCATCGCCCGCGCCAGTCGCGCCTTCAGCGCCGCGCGGTTTTGGCTTTGTAAAGCCAGGCGGTTTTGCGGCGACTGCTGGATTAACCGGTGCTGGAGCTGCTGGCGGCGCTGGGTGCAGCTGTGCAGCTGTCGGCGGATGCTGGTCTGCAGGCGCAGCTGAAGCAGGTCGATATGCTGCTGGCGCAGTAACAACTGCCTGCGCGGATTCTGCAGGCGGCCGCAGGCGATGTGTAGGCGCTGTTGCAGGGAGTGGATTTGTTGCTGCGTGCGCTGGGCGAGGTTGAGGGCTAAGCCTTCTACATAACTTAAGAGCTCGGCACTGTCGGGTACCGCGTGGGCTGCGGCGGCAGACGGGGTGGGGGCGCGCTGATCGGCGACAAAATCGCTGATGGTCACATCCGTTTCATGGCCCACGGCGCTAATGATGGGAATTGCGCTTGCGAAAATCGCCCGCGCTACCACTTCTTCATTAAATGCCCACAGGTCTTCAAGGCTGCCGCCGCCCCGGCCGAGAATGATCACCTCCGCCAGGGCTTCTCGATTCACCCGCGCTATGGCGGCGGCAATTTGCCCGGCGGCGCCCGCTCCCTGCACGGCCACTGGCACCACCAGCACCGCGCAATAGGGCATGCGTTTTTTCAGCACCTG
>DAOQGS010000781.1:0-1673 GCA_035338675.1 Cellvibrionaceae bacterium | reverse complement strand
ACCACTGCCGTGATCACCGGCGACCCCACGCAAATTGACCTGCCCCGCGGCACCGCCTCAGGCCTGCGCCACGCCCTAGAAGTACTCGATGGCGTGCCCGGTATCAGCTTTACGCGCTTTAGCTCTAAAGATGTTGTGCGCCACCCCATAGTCCAGCGCATCGTGGATGCCTACGCCGCTCAAGAGGCGCGGGAGGCGGCACAGAAGGAAACCGCCCACAAAGAAGATGTGCGTAAGGGTGACGCCTAAGGTGGAGAACCTCGACCTACAAGTGGCAAGCAGCGCCCAAGACATACCCACCCTAGACGACTTTCAAACCTGGCTGGCCCTCGCCATCCCCGGCGATCAACAGCACTGGGATATCACCATCCGGGTGGTGGACGAAGCGGAAAGCCAGAGCCTCAACCGGGATTACCGCAATAAAGATTACGCAACCAACGTGTTATCGTTTCCAGCGGATGTGCCTGCCGAACTGAACATCCCCCTCTTGGGCGATTTAGTGATCTGCGCCCCCGTGGTTGCCCGCGAGGCGGCCGAGCAAGCCAAACCCGCCAAAGCCCATTGGGCCCACCTGTGTATCCATGGTGCTTTGCATTTATTGGGCTACGATCATGAAACCGAGGCTGAGGCCGAAGAAATGGAAGCCTTAGAAACTAAACTCATCATGGGCCTAGGATTTGCAGACCCATACCGTGCCGATTAACTTAATTACCTGGTTACTGAAGGAAATTTTATGTCCGACGACTCGCCGAGTAGTCAACCCAAATCCTGGTTAGATCGCCTTATTCAGACCTTCTCCAGCAATGAACCCCGCTCGCGGGAGGAATTACTGGATATTATTAAAGAGGCGGCCAACAATAAATTGGTGGATCAAGAGGCATTAAATATTATTGAAGGCGCACTGGATGTGGCCGATTTACAAGTGCGGGAAATCATGGTGCCCCGCAGCCAAATGGTGGTAATCAAAAGCGAAGAAACCGCCGAAGAATTTTTACCCAAGGTAATCGAAAGTGGTCACTCCCGCTTCCCGGTCATTGGCGAGTCCCTCGATGACATCAAAGGTGTGCTTTTAGCCAAAGACCTATTACCGCTAATTCTCAACGGCACCCAACAATTCTCCCTGGCCTCAATTTTACGCCCCGCCAATATCATCCCAGAAAGCAAACGGCTGAATATTCTATTAAAAGAATTTCGCGAAAACCGCTACCACATGGCGCTGGTAATCGATGAATTTGGCTCAATTTCTGGCCTGCTTACCATTGAGGATATTTTGGAAGAAATTGTCGGCGATATTGAAGATGAAACCGATGATGACAGCGATGAGGATTTTATTCGCCAAGTGTCCGACCGCGACTATGTGCTCAAGGCACTCACCGCCATTGAAGACTTTAACGAGCATTTTGGCACTACGTTTAGCGACGACGAATTTGATACCTTAGGAGGCCTGCTCACTCAAGCCTTTGGCCATATCCCCACCCGCAATGAAACCATTGAATTGGAGGGTTTTACCTTTCGTATTCTCTACGCCGACAGCAGGCAAATACACTTAATCCGCCTGACTACACCCGCTATTTAAATAAATTAACCTTATAGTGATCGGCAGCCCACCAGCAGATTTCCAGGCACCTACTGATTAAAAACCCCACTATGTTTTCTCGACTCAACAGCCTATG
>DAOQGS010000780.1:0-1685 GCA_035338675.1 Cellvibrionaceae bacterium | reverse complement strand
GTTTTCATCGAGAAATACACAGGCAAAGCCCACTAACTCATTGTGTTCCTCGGCAATAAAAACCTGTTGATTTGGCTTTGGATTGGCCATTCGCTCCAACCAAAGCGCTTCGCGCTCGGCGGGGGCTAAGTGGTGTAAATAATGGGTGCTGAGGGCGTCGGTGTAATGGGTTTGCCAGCTTGTGGTGTGTAATTTGGCTATGGCGTAGGCGTGGTTTTTTTGGGCGGGGCGGATTAACACTTTTGATCCCGTGAGTTATTTTGGATTTTTAGACGTTAAAAAATAAGGACCGTTATTACCGGGGGTTAATTACAAATGCTGGGCATTACTGCCCAGCCTACGGGGCTGAAATTGCCGACGTAGCCTGGATGAAGAATGCTTAGCATTAATACCCGGCCCACAAAGGGCAGAACTGCCTATTTAGCCTCTCTAATTTAACGAGCAAAGCCATTCCCTCAAGGCGATTGCATCGTTTTTTAATGAGATTGCACCCTCCGCCAGAAACCCCCACCCAGCCTCCCCCTTAAAAAGGGGGAGGAGCAAAAAACCTCACACTGATGCCTAGGCTGGGGCTCATGGTTTTGCTCCCTCCCCTTTTTAAGGGGAGGGTTGGGGTGGGGTTTATGGGCAACCGCGCGATTGGATAAATAACGGCACAAAATACATAGATTAAAGGCTATGGGGCGCCCAACCTGGAATTGAATTAAACACTTCTGAATAAATAATTTAATCGCACAGGTAAAAATTAGTTCTACCGTTAAATCTTAAACCGCCCCCTAACCTGCGCCACCAAATGCTCCCACAAATGTTTAAACACAGGTTTAGGCTCCGCCACAAACCCCATGGGCCTGCACACATCCATCGCCGCCAAGCCAATTTTGGCGGTATATAAACCCGCGCCTATGCCTTGGGTTGCCCGCAGCCCCACCATTTGGGCGGCGCCGAGCCCTAGGGTGTCGACGGCTTGGTCCAGGGCCCATTCGCTGGCGCCAGTGCCGATTAAATGGGCCACCACCAATTTCAGTAATCGCCAGCGGGTGAGCGGGCTTGGGCGCAGGCCGTAGAGCTCACCGATGCGCGAGAGCATTTGCGCGTTGCGAAACAGCGACAGGGCCATATCCAGGCTCACCCAAGGGCTTACCGCTACGGCGAGGGCCGTTTGGCTGCTGTAGCGGTTGATCAGCCGCAGGGCCTCAGCATCTAAGGGGGCTAAAAAACCCCGCTCAATATGGGCGAGGGTTTCCCTATCGTCGGCGTAATCCGGCAGGCTTTTAAGTACCTCGGCGAGCATGTCGCCCTGGGGTTTGCCTGCATAAAACCCCTGCAGGGCGGCCACAAATGGGCGGGCCTTGCCGAAGGTTTTATGGCCTGCTAAGGCCTCGGCTTGTTCCTGTAATTGGCCCAGTTGTTTCACTTGCGCCTGGCCTTTAATTAATTGCAAGAGGCTAAAACCACAGGCGCTAAACAGGGAGGTGATCACCATTAACAAACCCACCCCCAACAGCGGCTGCAGGTTAAACGCCCAGGTGAGCCACTGCATCAGCGGCCAGGCCAGGGCCATGGCGGCGAGTACCCCAAGGGCGAGGCCGGCGGTTTTTAGGCCCTTCAGGGGCAGTGCCTCCAGGCGAATTTGCCCGGCGCTGATGGCCTCGGGGGCGGCGGTCACAGCAGGCGGGGTATTTATG
>DAOQGS010000779.1:0-1701 GCA_035338675.1 Cellvibrionaceae bacterium | reverse complement strand
CTTAAGCCTCTCCTGTTTCGCAGAAACCGTGAGCCAACTACAGCCGACCCAGGTGCAGTCGGCGACCATCAAAGACGTTGTCAAGATGTTATCCACCCGTCACTACCGCAACCTCCCCATTGACGATCAACTGTCAGAGGCATTTCTCGATAAATACCTTGAAAGCCTTGATGCCTCGCGGATGTATTTTTTACAGTCAGACATCAGCGGCTTTAACCGCTTCCGCCACCAATTTGATGACGATATTAAAGCGGGCAATTTAGAAAATGGCTTTGCCATTTATCGCACCCTCAAACAGCGTATGGAATCGCGTTTAGAATGGGTCATTAAATACTTAAGCGAACCCAATAAAAAATTCGAGTTTACTACCCAAGAAGTCATTGAGGTGGAACGGGATAAATCACCCTGGCCGAAAAATGCCCAAGATGCCGATACAATTTGGGATCAACGCATTCGTTTGAGTATTCTCAACCAAAAACTTTCCGGCAAAACCACGGAAAAATCCGTGGAAACTCTGTTGCGCCGCTATAAAAATCAATTGGCACGTATTCAACAACAAAACAGCGAAGACGTTTTTGAAACCTTCATTAACTCTTTGACTATTTTGTACGATCCACACACCAATTATTTTTCACCTCGCACCTCAGAGAATTTTAATATCAGCATGAGCTTGTCCCTAGAGGGCATAGGCGCGGTATTACAGTCTGAAGATGAAAGCACTAAAGTGGTACGCCTGGTGCCCGGCGGCCCGGCCGCTCGCCAAGGGCAATTAAAACCTGGCGATAAAATTATTGGTGTAGGTCAGGGTAAAGACGCCGAGCCAGTAGATGTTTTAGGCTGGCGCTTAGATGAGGTGGTAGATCAGATTCGCGGTAAAAAGAATACCCAAGTGAAGCTTGATGTACAGTCTGCTGAAGGGCAGTCAAAGCAAGTGGTCATTACTCGTGACACAGTAAAACTTGAAGATCAAGCTGCGCAGAAAGCAGTAATAGAGATTAAAGACGGCGATAAAGTGAAAAAAATCGGCGTAATTAATTTGCCAACATTTTACATCGACTTTAAAGCTGCCAAAGACGGCGATCCTAATTACACCAGCACTACCCGAGATGTAGCGCGCTTAATTGGTGAGCTGCAAAAAGAAAACGTCGAGGGTATTGTTCTGGACCTGCGCAACAACGGCGGCGGCTCTTTGCAAGAGGCAACGCAACTGACGGGATTGTTTATTGACCCAGGTTTGGTGGTACAAATTCGCGATGCCAATGGACAAATTCACCGCGAAAATCGCTCCTACGCAGAAGCGCTTTATAAAGGCCCCTTGGTGGTGATGATTAACCGCTTGAGCGCCTCCGCCTCAGAAATTTTTGCCGGTGCCATTCAAGATTATCAACGGGGTTTAATTGTGGGCTCCCAATCATTTGGTAAGGGCACAGTTCAGTTGCTGAGCAAATTGCCAGAAGGCGAACTTAAGTTAACGGAATCCAAGTTCTATCGCGTTTCCGGCGCCAGCACCCAGCATCGCGGTGTGGTGCCAGATGTATTTATGCCCAACCAAATTGATAATGATGAAGTCGGTGAATCAACCTATAACACTGCCCTGCCCTGGGATCAGATTCGCCCCGCCAGTCACGAAAGTTACTATGATTTCTCGCAAATTATTCCGCAGTTAACCCAGCGCAGGGCAGTGTTATAGGTTGATTCACC
>DAOQGS010000778.1:0-1704 GCA_035338675.1 Cellvibrionaceae bacterium | reverse complement strand
CACATCATGTCGTGCGCCCCTCTTCGGTTTGCGCGCGAGCTGCAGCGTTTTTTTCCGCTAAGCGCTTTAATTTTTCGCCAATTTGAATTTCCAAGCCCCTGGGCACAGGGCGGTAATAATCCTGCTCGGGCATTTCTTCCGGGAAATAATACTCACCGGCAGCAAAGGCATCGGGTTCGTCGTGGGCGTAACGGTAGGCTTTGCCATAATCCAAACCCTTCATTAATGCCGTGGGTGCATTGCGCAAATGCATGGGCACATTAAAACTGGGCAGGCTTTTTACCTGTGCTTTGCACTCGTTATAGGCTTTATACACCGCATTACTTTTTGGCGCCGCCGCTAAATACAGCAGCGCTTGGGCCATGGCTAATTCACCTTCCGGGCTGCCTAAACGCTCCTGCACATCCCAGGCGTTTAAACACAACTGTAAAGCGCGCGGGTCGGCATTGCCGACATCTTCGCTTGCCATGCGCACTAGGCGGCGAGCAATGTATAAAGGGTCGCAGCCGCCATCGAGCATACGCATAAACCAATATAAACTGGCGTTTGGGTCTGAGCCGCGCATGGATTTATGCAGGGCGGAAATTTGTTCGTAGAATAAATCGCCGCCTTTATCAAAACGGCGCACGTCAGTTGCGAGTACGCGCGCGAGAATATTCGTGTCTATGGCTTCCCCATCGTTTACTAAATCACTGGCTATTTCTAATAAATTTAAACAGCGTCTGCCATCGCCATCGGCGGCATTAATTAAGCCTTGTTCGGCCTGAGCCGTTAAACGTAAATGCCGATTGCCCAAGCCCCGTTCGCTATCGGTTAATGCGCGCTGCATTAATTGCGCGAGTTCTTGGGGCTTTAAGGATTCCAGCACATACACCCGGCAGCGGGATAAAAGCGCATTATTAACTTCAAAGGAAGGGTTTTCCGTGGTGGCGCCCACAAAGGTAATGGTGCCATCTTCCACAAAGGGTAAAAATGCATCCTGCTGGGCTTTGTTAAAGCGGTGCACTTCATCCACAAATAACAGTGTTTTGCGGCCGTGGAGTTTTTGTTCGTAATCGGCGCTGGCCACGGCCTCGCGAATATCTTTAACACCTGCTAACACAGCGGATAATTGAATAAAACGTGCGTTTATTTCATGGGCTAATAGGCGCGCAAGGGATGTTTTACCCACCCCTGGCGGCCCCCAAAAAATAATGGAATGTAATTGCCCGCGCTCTAGCGCTTGGCGCAGGGTTTTGCCCGCGCCGAGAATATGCTCCTGGCCAATGTAATCGGCTAAGACCGCTGGCCGCATGCGCGCGGCCAAAGGGCCGAAGGGCTTGGCCGCCTGGGTAAATAAATCCTCAGTCATTCTCAATAACGTCGGTGCCGGGCTTAGGCACGAAGGTAAATAAATTCATATCCACAGGCGTGTTGGCGGCGGTGTTGGAGAGAATTAAGCGCGTGGTTTGGCCTAATTTATCTTCAAACGCCAAGGTGGCCAGGCTGCCGCCGGTGAAGGTAAATTGAATTTGTTTGAGTTGTTCTTTTTCTGGCTTTTTAGGCGTCAGCGTAAATTCCTGTTCACCGCCGTTTTGCTTTTCGCTCACTTTAAAAAGCGGCGCCATTTTGGCTACATCACCACTTAATAAACGCGCTGGGCTGTTATCGGAATCGCCAGGGTTTTTACGCACGGTTACCTGTTCTAAATCAGGGTCGTACACC
>DAOQGS010000777.1:0-1707 GCA_035338675.1 Cellvibrionaceae bacterium | reverse complement strand
CCCGCAGCAAAGCGCTGGATTTAGGCTGCGCCTCCGGCCGTGCAAGCTTTGAATTAGCCCGCGATTTTGCCTCGGTTATCGGCATTGATTTTTCCGCCCGGTTTATTAACCAGGGGGTGCAATTGGCTGAACAGGGTTTGTTGCGGTATACCCTGGTGGAAGAGGGCGAATTAGTCAGTTATAAATCCCGCAGTTTGGAGCAATTGGGGCTGGCTGAAGTAAAAGACAAAGTGGCGTTTTTCCAAGGTGATGCCTGCAACCTGCGGGCGGAATTTACCGGCTTTGATTTTATTCTCGCCGCCAATTTAATCGACCGCCTGTACAAACCCAGCAAATTCCTCACCGAAGTACATCTGCGCCTCAATATCGGCGGCCTGTTATTAATTGCTTCACCTTACACCTGGTTGGAAGAACACACCCCGAAAGAAGAATGGATTGGCGGCTTTAAACGGGACGGCGAAAATTATTCCACTCTAGATGGCCTGCGCCAATTGTTGGGTGGGCACTTTCGCCAAGTGGCAGGGCCAGAGGGCGTGCCCTTTGTGATTCGCGAAACCAAACGCAAATATCAGCACAGCGTGTCGGAAGTTACTTTGTGGGAGCGAATTAAATAAGACGGTATCCAGGCGCATCGAGCGGCAATCGCTTGCACATTGCCGCTCATTTTTAAATGCAAGACAAGTAAAAAGTTTGCAGCCAAGGCACTGAGCCCGCACCTTAGAATCTCTGCTCCCTCCCCTTTTTAAGGGGAGGGTTGGGGAGGGGTTTATGGCAGCGGTAATATCGCACAATTATTTAAAGTACCCACCCGCTCACTTAAGGAGCACCCCGTGGATTTTGATCAATTCATCGACCGCACCCACACCAGCAGCGAAAAATACGGCGCCCGCAAGCGTGTATTTGGCCGTGAAGACGTAATGCCCCTGTGGGTGGCTGATATGGATTTTGCCTGCCCCGCGTCTATTACCCAAGCGCTGCACGAGCGTGTCCAACACCCTATTTATGGCTACACCCAATACCCGCAGGAAATGAAATCCGTATTAATAAATTGGCTCGCTCGCAGGCACCAGTGCGCGGTAGAGCCGGATTGGATCAGCTTTGCCCCGGGCGTTGTGCCATCCTTACACGCAGCTGCCTTAGGATTATTAAAAAGCGATGAAGCACTATTAATTCAACCGCCCGTGTACCCGCCTTTTTTTTACGTAGCCAAAAATACCGCGCGAGCGCTGCTGCATAATCCACTTATTCCCCAAAATGGCCGCTACGCAATAGATTTTGCCGATTTAGAACATAAAGCCGCCCAGGCCAAATTATTAATCCTTTGCTCCCCTCATAACCCTGTGGGCCGCGTGTGGGAACCGGATGAATTGCGCGCGCTGTTGCGCATCGCCAAACGGCACAATTTATATGTCTTCTCTGATGAAATTCACCAGGATTTAATATTGCCCGGCTTTAAGCACACAATGCTGCTCAAATTTATTAACGACCCAGAGCTGGGGGATTTTATCGCCAGCAATACTGTCACCGCCGTCGCCCCCAGCAAAACCTTTAATATCCCCGGCATGGGCCTATCCGCCTTAATTACCCCCAACCCTCAACTGCGGCAAAAACTCACCCAGGCCTTTGATTTATTACACGCCGGTAATTTTAACCCCCTAAGCATCACCGCATTTATCGCCGCCTACCAGAATAATGACAATTGGCTGG
>DAOQGS010000776.1:0-1707 GCA_035338675.1 Cellvibrionaceae bacterium | reverse complement strand
CAAAAATACCGCGTTCGATATTTTTATGACGAATAGCTACTCACCAAGAGAATCTACAACACCCGCAACCAGAATTATTTCCTTGAAAATAGATTCATGAATGCCAATTCCATCCCAACACACGAGCCACCCCGTCAACACCTGCGCCAGCTCACGGTTATTCGCAGTATTGTTTTAGGGTTTTTCTGGGTTGTGTTTATAGCGAGTTTTTGGGTTGACAGCCTGGCGTTACCCTACACGCAAGTAATGAGTATTTTAGGCGTATTCAGCAGCATCCACCTGCTCACGCTGATACGCCTAAAACACGCGCTGCCCGTTACCAACAGTGAATTTTTTATCCAACTGTTAATTGACGTATTTTGCCTTAACCTGGTGTTTTATTTCAGCGGCGGCGCCACCAATCCATTTATCTCCTATTTATTGGTGGCGGTGTGCATCTGCGCCGCCACCCTGCCCTGGCGCCACACCTGGATCATCACCGCGCTCTGCGTCATCGCCTATTCCCTATTGTTATTTTTCCATATTCCGCTGCAAATTTTTACCATGGACCATATGCAGATGCAGTCGCAACTGAACTGGCATATTTTAGGGATGTGGTTTAATTTTTTCGTCAGCGCATTATTAATTACCTATTTCGTAGTAAAAATGGCCAACACGGTACGCCAGCAGGAACTGCGCATTAACCAAATGCGTGAAGACGAACTGCGCAACGAACAAGTCATTGCGGTGGCCACCCTGGCCGCTGGCGCCGCCCATGAAATGAACACACCTTTGGCCACTATGACAGTGTTATTAGGCGAATTGCGCGATGAACACTCAGCCAATACCGCCTTACAAGAAGATTTAGCGCTATTGTCCCGCCAGGTACACCAGTGCGCGCAAAGCCTAAAACACATAGTGCAAGACGCCGCAGCAGCAAGCCTTGGGCAATTAAAACAACACAGCGCTGCAGAATATTGCCAATCAATTTTAGATCGCTGGCAATTGATGCGCCCTGAGGTGCATTACACGCTTAAGGTGTCAGAAGAATTAACCACACACACCATCACCTATGACTCAAAGCTTGATCACGCCATTATTAATTTACTCAATAATGCCGCCGATGCCAGCCCCGAGCACATCAGCCTCGCCATCACACTGGACGAACAGAATTTAATTTGGACGATCAGCGACGCTGGCAGCGGTATTCAATCAGAAGTATCGGCACTGCTCGGCAAAACCACCATTACCACTAAAGATAAGGGCCTGGGGCTGGGCATGTTGCTCACCCACACCACAATCAGCCGCTACGGAGGCAGCGTAACGCAGACAGCCAATGATCCGCAGGGCACAATTACCACGCTTCGGCTGCCGCTAAATTCCGCCATTTACTAACTGTACGGAAGCAATGATTTCAGACCGCCAAAAAGAGGGACCTTTTTGACGAGCCTACAAGGATGTATTTACGGCGTGTCTGAAATGATGGGTATTCATTGCTGGCACCTCGGTAGTAAAAAGCCCTATCGCGCCACAGGCCGTTTAAATAATTTGCGTTGTAAGGTGCGCCGATGCATCCCCAACAAGCGCGCAGCGGCGGAAATATTGCCCTGGCAATCCTGCAAGGCTTTTTGAATATGCTCCCACTCCACTCGCTCAAGCGAGGGCACAGATATCGGCGCGCTTATCTCTACAGGCAGAGGTGAATCAACAAATGCTTTTAATACATCC
>DAOQGS010000775.1:0-1710 GCA_035338675.1 Cellvibrionaceae bacterium | reverse complement strand
CATTCCGTCGGCGGCGCAGCTCAAGCTGAGCGGACGGCTGCTGGGTCAGACGCCGTGGAAAGGGTCGGTGTTTGCCGGGCAGCAGCAGATCGAAGTGTCGGCGCCGAGCTACGAGCCACAGACGATGCTGACGACAGTGGCTCCCGGTCAGCAGGTCTCGCTGTCGGTGCTGCTGTCGCCGCAGCTTGTCGCCGAGCCAGTGCCGCGTGGCAGTGCGCCGCTGCTTCCACAGACGCGTCGTCCGCTGTGGCGCGTGGTGACCGGCGCAGCGGCGATGGGCGTCGGCATCTTGATGATTGGGATCGGTGGTTCGGGGCTGGCTGCCGATGGAACCTGCGTGCCGCCTCTCCAGCCACCAGCCCCAGCTCCTCAGCCAAGGCCTTAGGTATCGCCACGTCTGAGGCGCCTGTATCAATCATAAAAGTGACGGGTTTGCGGTTGATGGTGCCGTTGGCTAAATAGTGATGATGGTTGTTAGCTTTTAATTGCACTTCGGCAAAGCCGCCGTCCCCGGTGCTCTTCACCTCCTGGTTCGGGTTGATCTGCGCGCGCTCCTTGCCCGCGAAATAGAGGGTGAGTAGGGCCAGTAAAGCGAGCCAAGCGCCGTTACTGAGCCAGCGGGCGAATTTTAGGTGCGGGGGCTGCATAGGATTAGGGGTACGGTTATAGGCTGGCGGCGATCTTACAAAAAATGTTCTTAGGTGGGGGCTTTAAAGTATTAACCCGTCACATTTTTTAGATTTGATTATGGTACATTGTCGCTTACTAATACTTTGGGCTGAATTCATACCCGGTGAATGTCTAGACTGAAGACTGAAGCGCTGCTGTCTTATTTGCCTGCGCGCTGATTAATCGCCAATGTCCAAGCTGTATGCAGGGCACTTGGCCGATCATCAGCCCTGCCGGGTATGGCGCCAGCGCCTGCCTGTGTTCGGAGAAAAACTATGACAGATCTTGCGAAGGTTGTGCGTTTGGAGGTAACCAATGAGCGTATGACTAAGGCGCGCTTAACCCAGCTCCCGAAAGAGCTGCATCACTGCCTAGAGCAGGCCCGCGGGCTCCTGCTCCCCCTGCTTGAAACCTGCCTGGATCGGTTAGAGGATCGCCTGTTTAACCTGGCCGATAAATCCGCTTCCCCCCACGAACAAAACACCTACTTTAATGCCATGCGGCGTGTGCGCCAGCAGCGCAGCGTGTTTTTAAAACGCTTTGGCGCCCGTTTACAAGAGGCTTTTGCCGACCTAGACGGCACACAGGCGCCCGCTGCCGCACCCTTCACGGCGGATACCCTCGCGCTTTTACGGCCGGAGGATTTGGACGAATTAATTGCCGTGGAGGCCATGATTACCAAAGCCCAACGCAGTTTTGCCGACGGCATTACCCAATTGTCCCAACGCATAGACGCTTTGGTAAGTACCCCTGTGTACGCCCGCAATAATCCGGTGGGGCCTGAGGCCCTCTGCCAGGTATTAAGCAGCTCAGCCCTGCAGTTGGATATTCCCGCACCTATTAAATTAATTTTGCTGCAGGCGTTTGATGACACCGTTTTATCTGCCTTGGGGCCGGTTTATCAGGCGCTTGTTGAGCCCTTAAAAAATCTGCGCGCAAATAAAACCGCTGTGCCCTCGGCAGATGTAACACTCAATACACAGGCACAAACCACACCTGCGCAGCACAACTCCTTTGATGCGGAATTGGCCTCAGTGCTGG
>DAOQGS010000774.1:0-1711 GCA_035338675.1 Cellvibrionaceae bacterium | reverse complement strand
AAGCCGTGGGAGGCCAGTGCCTGGGGGTTGACCTGTACGCGCACCGCCGGGCGCTGGCCGCCGCTCAAGGCCACTTGCCCCACACCACTGACCTGAGCGATTTTCAGTGCTAAATAGGTATCCGCCCAATCTTGCACCTGGGTAGTGGGCAAGGTTGCTGACGTGATGGCGAGAGTGAGCACTGGCATATCCGCCGGGTTGATCTTGCTGTACACAGGGGGGGCGGGCAGGTCGCGGGGCAGAAAATTCAGCGCGGAATTAATCGCCGCCTGCACCGACTGCTCTGCTATGTCTAAGCGCAGGGCCAGTTCAAATTGCAAGGTGATTTGCGATACCCCGCTGGCACTGGCCGAGGACATCTGTTGCAAGCCTGCAATGGCGCCGAACTGCCGCTCTAGCGGAGCGGTCACCACCCGGGTCATCAACTCTGGGCTCGCCCCGGGATAAAAGGTGGTGATTTGAATACTCGGGTACTCCACCTGGGGCAGGGCCGCCTGGGGCAGCAGCTGGTAGGCCAGAATACCCGCCAATAAAATTGCCACCATCAACAAAGAAGTGGCAACCGGCCGCTCGATAAACAGCTGAGAAGGGTTGGGGCTTGTTTGGCTCATGATTAAAAGGCTCGCGCCTTGGGGGGTACTTCAGCCTGAGCATCAGTAATCGCGGCACCGGAGGGGCCTGAGGCAGTTGAGTTAGCCACCCGCACCTGGATGCCTTCGCGCAGCCGATCGGCGCCGCTGATCACTACTTCATCTCCTGCCTGCAGGCCACTGGATATTTGGGTGTACTCTCCTTGGCTCACCCCGACGGTCACGGGCCTCACTGCTGCAATTGGGCCTGAGCTGGGTTCTTTTCTTGGAGCACTGGCCTGATTGCCGGCCTCTGCCTGTTTGGGGCTTGTGGTGGGTTTATTGCTGTCGCCGGGTTTGGCGCTTGCCTGCGCGGTTTTATCACCTGGCTTTGACCTAACGCCTGGCTTTGACCGGTCGCCTTGCTCGGCGCGATCTGGTTGTCCTACACCATCGGCGTGGCTGAGGGCATACACAAAGGGGCCTTCACTACCGCGCAGAATGGCCCGAGTTGGCACCACCAGCGCTTGCTTCAGCTGTTGAATTTGCACCCGCACATTGACGAATTGGTTGGCGAATAACAGCCCGGCGTCATTGCTAAAGCGCGCTTTGAGTTTAATAGCGCCGGTGCTGGCATCGATTTGATTATCCAGGCTTAACAACTCGCCCAGGCTCAGGCGGGTTTTATTGGCTTTGTCCCAAGCCTCAACCGTTAAGCGGCGTTTTTGCGCTTGGGCAGTGTGTAGCTGCGCTGCCAGTTCACCGGCGAGTTCACCGGGGAGGGCAAATACCACATCAATGGGGTTAACCTCGGTAATGAGGGCGAGGCCCTCTGGGTCCTGGGCGTTGATATTGTTGCCTGGGTCCACCCGCCGCAAGCCAATGCGGCCTGAAATAGGCGCGCGAATTTGCGTGAATTCCAGTTGCAGGCGGGCCTTCTCAACTGCGCCCTGATCGGCTTGCACTAAGCCGCGATACTGCTCTACCAAGGATTTTTGGGCGTCTATTTGCTGGGCGGAGATGGCGGTTTGTTGGCCCAGTGAGGTGAAGCGCGCAAGGTCCGCTTGGGCGTTGGTAAGCATTGCACGGTTGCGCGCCGCCTGGCCTTCAACCTGGGCTAAATCAGCCGCAAATGGGCGCCC
>DAOQGS010000773.1:0-1714 GCA_035338675.1 Cellvibrionaceae bacterium | reverse complement strand
GCGGAGGTGTGCCCCGAAGGGGTGGGGTGGTGGGTGGCGGTGTTTTTTGTTGCCAGCTGCAGCCATATAAGTAAAAAAAATACTCGCCCATGGAAATAAATAGGCCGTGCCCCCGGCTGGCGCACTGAGCTTCCGCCCATAAGCAAGGAATTTTAGGATGCACGCCGTTCAAAACCAATTTTTAGAGTGCAGCAGGTATTATTAACCCAGCGGATTTTTATGCCAGGTTAATAATTGCGGCAAGGATGCCAAACCTGCGGCGCAAGCCGCCGCGCGCTCCGCTAAATCAAAAAAATCCGCGCATTTTCGCAAGTTTAGCGGAGCGAAGGCAAAATAGATCAGGACGATCTATTTTGCCGCCGGGTTAATAACCCCTTCAAAAATCCGTTTTTAAACCGATAAAACAGACAAAAATATCGGCATTATTCCGTGCGCAAGTTCCACGCAAAACTTATATCCAGCCAATAAAATGAGCAGTAACGGGTTTTTAAACAAGCGGATACACCTATGCTGCAAAAAATTTTGATCTTTAGCGCCAGCTCCCTATTGGTTGCCTGCGGCGGCACACCAATTGCCATTGACCCACCCCCTACAGCGCCGTTAAACGATACAGGTGTAAGCCAATGCCGCAGTGCGGATGAATTAACTAAATGCCCGCAAAACAATAACGCTCGCCAGGATGCCGAACAGGGCCGAGATGCCGAGGCTTTGGCGGGGCGCTTATCTAAAGTGGGCGGTGGGGTTGCCGGTTTTGATTTCACTAAATTGGCGATGAACGGCCTGCCCCTTGCCCGGCAAAATCAAACCTGGCAAGTAAACGGCAGTGAATCCGCAGGCACACGCTGGTTTTGTGTTAAAGACAACCACACGGGTTTAATTTGGGAGGTGAAATCCAATACTGAGGGCGACCTGCATTACAGCGGCGATACTTTTAGTTGGTATAACCCAGATACAAAAATAAATGCAGGCAACCCAGGTGGGCAGAATTTAGGTTTTTGCCATCAAGCGCCCTGTGATACCTGGGGGTTTATTGCGCGGGTCAATAGCGAAAAACTCTGCGGGCGCAGCAATTGGCGCTTGCCCACCGCCGTGGAATTATTATCCATTATCGACCAAAGCCAAATTAACCCACCGGTGGATACCCAGTATTTTCCTAATCTTTCATTTAATGCTCACTGGAGCTCCCAAACCCATGCCGAGCGGTTAAATGCGGCTTGGTATGTCTATTTTACGGCGGGTGATAATGGCGCAATTGCGAAAACCAGTGTTGCCAATGCCTTATTAGTCAGTGGCGGGGAGGAATAATGATGCGTGTTATTTTTGCAGTAGCCACATTCGCTTGCGCACTTCACGCCTGGGCAGGCTGTAATAGCGCCCTACCCAAAAGCACGCCGGATACACAATTTACGCTAAAAGCCAGCGGTGCAATTGTGCGGGATAATAAAACCGGTTTGCAGTGGCAGCGCTGCAGCTTAGGGCAAGTGTGGAACCCAGTGCAAAACAGCTGCGATGCAACTACAACCGCGCGCTGGTTTAATTGGCAGCAGGCATTAAATGCGGCGGGTGAAAATCGCTTAGCTGGGTTTGATAATTGGCGCCTACCCAATAAAAAAGAATTAGCGTCCATACTAGAACTCAGTTGTAGCCAACCGGCTATTAACAGCCGCCTATTTCCCAATACGGCGGCGGGCCGCTACTGGACATCCACCCCTGT
>DAOQGS010000772.1:0-1715 GCA_035338675.1 Cellvibrionaceae bacterium | reverse complement strand
GACAGGGAAATACTCAGGCTGCCATCGCTTACGGCCACGTCCTTAATCACCCGGGTGTAGGCGGTATCGTGGCCGGCTGTAGTGAATAGATCTAGGTTGCTAAACAGCGGCTGGCCTTCTACCGCAACACTAAAGGCGCGGGACCCTGCTGTGGTTTGATACAACTCGTTAAAATACAGCTCGACATCGTAGGTTGCCCTTGAGACGGGGACTTCATAGGAATAGGTGCCGTAGCGCTCGGACTGAAACAAACTGTCGTTTTCTGTACCTGCAATTGGGTCTGTGGTGGTATTGACCGTGCCGCCGCGATAGTACTGATCCGCTTTAAACGGCACACCCGCAACCGTTATGGCACTGCCACCGGCGTTCACCGCCACCACCAAATTACCCTGTACAGCCAAGCCACTTGAGCTGGATGAGCTGCTAGACGAACTCGATGACGAGGATGAACTACTGGAGCTTGACGAGCTGGAGCTACTCTTTCCTGATGAGCTGGTTGAACTAGAGGAGCTCGAAGAGCTAGAAGAACTTGAGGAGCTAGAGCTGCTACTGGAACTGGTATTTTCACCGCCACAGCCAGTAACCCAAATACTGCTGGCCACAAGCGCCAGAGGTAAAAGCCGTTTGTTTGTTATTGAACTATTCATGAATGTTAACCGCTCTATTTTTGTTGAATTCAGTAGTGATCTCTTAACCCTAAAAAAGCCCTCTAAAACTGTGCTCTCCGGGCTATTGCACGTTACGCAATCATCGACGCAATCAGCCCGCCAGGCAGCGAAGCATCGCCGAAGTTCGTCACCGGGCCCCCACCTGTGCCTTTAACCCCTGCAGCTGTTAGCAATGTATTGAGCATCTTGTTGAGCTTGACGCCGCCCGCGTCGATGTATTGCCCGGATTTAAGGTATCCGCCCGCGTTGCCGACGATGACGAAGGGCTGGTTGTCGTGCCTATGCCAGCCGGTGGCCATTTGATTGGTCCAGACAGCAAAGCCCTGGTCGATGAGGGGGCCCGTCGGCGTGTTCACATCTCGCAGTAGCCCGCAGAGGTAGAGAAAGTCCGCCGCGTGAATGCGATCGACTTGCCGGTGTAGTTCGGTGGCATTGGGAATGGCTGCACCAAATTCGGCGTCGCTTAGATTGCGGTGGGAAATCATATGGAACTGCGGCAGCTTGTTACCGTTAATGATCCATTGATGGGAGTCGATGCGATCCCCCACCTTGAGGGTTCCGGTCAAGCTGTATCCCGAGGTAACGGCGAACGCCAGGAGCGCCAGGTGGCAGCGTATGACCTTGGGATGGTTCTCCATGCCCAGTACGTTTTTGTCCACGGCGGCCATGTCGGCAAGGAGTGCTTCATCCAGCGCCAGTTGGGTGACTGCGATCTCTAAATCGCGCACGGAATCCAGGTGCTGTTGAAGGCGCTGCCGGTCGTCGGCGCTGAGGGCGGGGCTTGCCATCAAGGCATTGATCTGGGTTCGCAGCACATCGTTGATACTGTTGCGTCGCAATGCCAACGCGTCCTGCTGGGACTGGGTGCCCGAACCGACCGCGCCCACTATGCGCTGGTAGGCTTTGAGGGGGCTCTTCTCCGCAGCGCGGGGGTTGCTGGCGCCGCGAAAGGACAGAAACCCGGCGTTATCGAAGCCGGTGCCGTCGTCCGGGCGCCACCCTGCGCGCAGGGTGATAGGCTCGCGCCCTGCCGGATTGCGCTCACGG
>DAOQGS010000771.1:0-1719 GCA_035338675.1 Cellvibrionaceae bacterium | reverse complement strand
TCGCATCAGCGCCTTTGTCATCGGCAGCCTTATCGTCATCGCCAGCGGTTGCCCAGGGTGTTGCAAGGCTTAATAGCACCGCTAAGTACAGGTGTTTCTTTTTCATTTATTTTCCCTCAGGGATTTTGCATTAAGACAATTTGCAGCAACCGACTAATAACATGCTGCAAAACTGGCAGGGTTAGGTTGCTCTGCAGGCCCACTGCAACCTGCGCGCCAAAATCTAAGCGCATTAAAAAAATCCTTATTTTTAAGCCAGTTAGCGGTTTTTGTGCCGATTCGGAAGCAAGCCAAACCCAGGCGGGCTTTATCTACATATAAAGAAGCTATGTTTTTTAAACAGCTCTGTTGCTTCTTAAGCAGAGTTTTTGGCAGGCTGTTAAAGCCGCAACAGCATTTTTAGGAATTTTCCGCATTGAAAATAACCATTGGGCTCCCTCTGGGGCCCCTCGTTTAGCGACGAAGTAAAATAGGCTGGGACAATTGCTAAATTAATAACACGCCACAAGACCTGCAGCCGTCCTGCAGCCGGATAGCCACTGCGCAAAAGCAGGCAAATTCATGGACCTGAGTGTGCAGATGACGGCACAGGTGTTATTTATTCAACAGCTAGAAATATCTATAACACCATGGATAGCCCCTATAGGTGGGGTATTTTTTTAAGCAGGCAAACAATATGAGTGCGAGTTTAAATTCATGCTCGCGCAGTTAAGGCGACACTTGCTGCTTAAATAGCGGCCATCCCTGGGATCTTGATAAATAGCCGTTTGCGCAGCCAATCCCACAATCCACGGGCCTTTTGGTTTAGCGGGACCCAAGCCGTGGGGCAAAACAATTGCCGTCTTTAGACATCAATTTTAAGACGCTTCTATTCTGTAATGATTTTTTATCAACAGGCCTCTATTTAAAAATAAACCAGCAAAGTTCGTAATGGCATACATGTTGCCAAAACACCCCGCCATATATGTTTTATACAATCAGAGAGTGACCAATGATCGACCTTAGTGTACAAAATGCCACCGCGCATAAAGCTGCAACAAGCGCAGTATCCAATGATAAAAATTCTGCGTTTAGCTTTAGGCCCAATCCCCTTGCCATTATTATCGCAAGCTTAGGGTTAGGATTTAGCGCTGTGAGCTTCGCTGCGGATCCAGCACCTAATACCACGTCAACCAATCAAGCAGCTAAAAATGGCGACGCTAAAGCAGCTGCAAAATCTGACGAAGGCAAAAAAAATCAACCTAAAAAATCCGTTACCCTCAGTACAATTACTGTGCGCAGCCGTAACCGAG
Organism: Cellvibrionaceae bacterium; assembly: GCA_035338675.1. GTDB lineage: Bacteria > Pseudomonadota > Gammaproteobacteria > Pseudomonadales > Cellvibrionaceae > CAMCXE01. Next base: position 427 of record DAOQGS010000771.1, on the reverse strand, counting down.
TGGAGAAATTACAAGATGTGCCCCTGTCGGTTTCTGTGGTAGGCGGCCAAGAATTAGAACGCTTAAATGCCACCGATATTAGCGCCGTTACTCAGCGCCTCTCAAATATTACCTGGAACCAAGGCAACCAACGCACCAGCAGCTTATCCATTCGCGGTATCGGCAAACAAGGCCAAACCGAAGCCCAAGACCCGCCAGTAGGTTTAATTGTGGATGGCGTTAACTACGCCTATAACGCCCTGGCCTCCAGTTACGATTTCGTGGATGTGGATACCGTAGAAGTCGCCCGCGGCCCGCAAGGAACACTGCTCGGCAAAAACGCGAGCATCGGGGTGATTAATGTCACCACCAAAAAACCTACCTTTAAACCCGAGGCTTATTATTCGGTCACTCTAGGCCAATGGGATACAGTACTCGGCCGCTTTGC
>DAOQGS010000770.1:0-1724 GCA_035338675.1 Cellvibrionaceae bacterium | reverse complement strand
GCGTGATCCGGCATGATCAGGCGCAATTTATTTATCACCTGCCCGCCTTAAACCCCGCTGAGTTGGGTCTGTCCGGCTGGGGGAATTTTCGCCTGCGGGTGCTGTTATTGGCCTATGGCTATGACACCCAGCCGCGTTTTGTCCTGAGTAACGCTCTGGGCAACGAGGGCGATACCCGTATGTCCTGGAAGCCGATCTGGTTGCGCCATTGGCCCAGTGTGACGGCGTATATCCCTGGCAGCACACGCGGGATCATGGACCCGTTTGAGTTGCTGTATCCGGTGACGCCGATCCTCAACCGGGCGATTGGGTTCGAGGTGGCGTTTGAGCTTCACAACCTCACCACCTTTCGCTGGGTGGTCCAACTGACCAACCGTCTGGATTTTACGGTGGGATTAATCGTGCAGGCGGCGGGCTGGCAGGCCTGGATAACCCTGGCCGCTGGGCAAACCCGCTATGTAAGCGGCGCCACAGCGGTGTCCGGCATGGGCAACTGGAATGCCTACCTACTGCACCCTTTTTCGCCTCTCTATGGCTGGCATCGAAACTGGAGCAATGAGTTTATGCGCATGGCAGACGGGGAATGCCAGGTGTTGTTTCGGGTGTATTTGACGGCACCGGATCAGGCCGATTGTATTCCACCGGAATTACCGCCTCTGCAAGCGGGTCTGCGCTGGCAATTTAACCCCACGGACTTAGAAATGCGCTTTATTCCGCGCTGGTCAGCCATCAAACGGTTTTCACGCACAGGGGTGTACGAATACGATTTCAACACTGCCGATGACCCAATCCTGGAGCGAACGCCTGCAACCCGCCTGCCCGCGTATTCCATGCTCGATCCCGCTACCTATTTTGCCCAGGGCTACGATACCGCACCGGTGGATACCAGCCCCTGGCATAAGCGGCCTTGGTCCCAGGCTCAGCAAATGCCCATCATGTGCCGAGGGGAAAAACTCAGTGCCGAGGGATTTGAAACCCTTTGGGTGGTGGCTGATGATATTGCCCTGCTCATCCAACACGAGCAGCTGGCCTGGGTGGCGGCTCACTTGGGGGTCACCGACGCTGTGATCATGGATGGTAACGATATCCGCTGGTTTGAAATCGGACCGAATAATACCTGGCACAACCTGCTGTGGATTAACCGGTTTTATACCCTCGCTGGAGTTGCGGTCGACGAAGCGGCTATGCGCGCGGCGTTTAACGCCATGCTCGCCCACTTCAATGATGCCTGGCCGACTTACTACCGCAATTTAAGCGTGCATGAGGCCGTGCGTTTTGGCAGTTTTTTAGATAATGGCGCGGCTGAAATGGGTGACTATGCAGTGAATGAAACGGGTCATTTTTTGGAGGCGGACAGCTTGGATATTAATGCCGTGAGCACACGATTTTTGTATCGCATCAAACCCTTTGCAAGCTAAAGGCGATTTTTAATTTATGGTTTTGTGTGTCTTTAATGGTCACTCGATTTTTTTGCTCGCTTTTGTGCTCGCTCTTAATTTCGTTTTTTTAATTTTTAATTTTTAATTTTTAATTTTTTTGATTCTTTTTTTCCTTATTGAGTTATTCATTTTTCCCCGCCATTCCCGCATCGAACTTCAACATGATCCAGTTAGACGGCCTTGTTTTACCCAGCGGGTTACGCTGGAGTGATGAATTTAGTACTGCGTCGGTGGCCCAATCCGCGCGCCGTACTTTAGATGGATCCCTGGTGGTGTTTTACGGTG
>DAOQGS010000769.1:0-1727 GCA_035338675.1 Cellvibrionaceae bacterium | reverse complement strand
CCAGTGCAACCATGGCCGCCCCACCTGGACCCAGCTGAGCCTGGGCCAGTTGGACACCATGTTCCTGCGGGGCCAGTGATGCACCCCTTGCCTCCCGTCATCGCTTTGATGGGCCCCACCGCCGCCGGCAAAACCGACCTGGCCCTGGCGCTAGCCCAGCAGTTAAATGGCGAAATTATCAGCGTGGATTCCGCCCTGGTGTATCGGGGTATGGATCTGGGCACCGCCAAGCCCTCGCCGTATGAGCAGGCCCAGGTGCCCCATCACCTCATCGACCTGTGTGATCCGGCGCAACCTTACAGCGCCGCCGATTTCTGTCGCGATGCCCGCGCGGCGATTGTCGATATCCTCACACGGGGCAAGCAGCCCATCCTGGTGGGCGGCACCATGTTGTATTTCAAAGCCCTGCTGGATGGCCTCTCCGATATGCCCGCTACTACCCAAGAGGTGCGCGCCCAGGTAGAGGCCGAAGCCGAGGCCAAAGGATGGCCCGCCCTGCATAGCGAGCTTGCCGAGGTGGATCCTATCACCGCCGAGCGCCTGCACCCCAACCACTCCGCCCGCATCGGCCGCGCTCTGGAGGTGTACCGCATGTCCGGCATCCCCATGAGCCAGTGGCAGAGCAGCAACAGCGGTGGCCTGTGGCAGCAGTACGACTGGCGGCAGATCGCTATTGCCCCAAAGCAGCGCAGCCTGTTGCACGAACGCATAGCCCTGCGGTTTGACGCCATGCTGGCGGGGGGATTGATTGATGAAGTGGCAGGGCTGAGGGCGCGGCCGGATTTACACCTGGGCCTGCCCTCCATGCGGGCGGTGGGCTATCGGCAGGTGTGGCAGTACCTGGCCGGGGAGTGCGATTTTGGCCAAATGCGCAAGGCCGGTATCGCCGCCACGCGCCAGTTGGCAAAACGCCAATTCACCTGGCTGAAAGGATGGCACGATTTGAGCTGGGTCTATACTCAAGCGGATGACGGCTCTGGGGTGTCCAGCGAGGAAATTTTGATTAAAACCTTGCAACTTCTAGCCTTGCCACCAATATAATGGCGGCGCTTGTGAACCGTTCTTATGCGGTTCTGTCATCTAAAGCGATGCTTTAAATTATTAAATTCTCGGCGACGACGGGCCAACCCCGTTTAAGCTTAACTTTTTCCTTCTTCCTACAAGGAGACCCCCCATGTCAAAAGGGCACAGTCTACAAGACCCTTACCTTAACGTGCTGCGCAAAGAGCGTATCCCCGTGTCCATCTATTTGGTTAATGGCATCAAGCTGCAAGGCCAGGTGGAGTCATTTGATCAGTTTGTGGTGCTGCTGAAAAACACCGTAAGCCAGATGGTATACAAACACGCCATTTCCACCGTAGTCCCCTCGCGCCCCGTTCGCGTCCCCATGGTGACCGACCTGTCCGATGACGAGGAAGAAACCGGCGCCTAAATCGAGAGTAATTCTTGTTTTTTGATAGACCCGAATCCGGTGAGTTAGCGGTTCTAGTCCATATCGACTTTAACCGCGATGACGAGCCGAATGATCCGCGCGAATTTGAAGAGCTAGCCCTGTCCGCAGGCGCAGACCCGGTGGCTTTTGTCACCGGGGTGCGCGATGTGCCCAATGCTAAATTTTTCGTCGGCACCGGCAAACTCGCCGAGATTCAGGCGCAGGTAATAGAGCACGGCGCCCAGTTGGTGGTGTTTAACCACAGTCTCTCCCCCTCCCAAGAGCGCAACCTCGA
>DAOQGS010000768.1:0-1733 GCA_035338675.1 Cellvibrionaceae bacterium | reverse complement strand
CGCCGCATCGCCGAGATCGAGCCGAACCGGATGCGCCGCACTGCCTATGCTGCCATCGGCGGCGTTAATTTTTACCTGGTAATAGAGTTTAAATTCGTTGTGGGTGAGGGCCTTGTATAAATCCAGTTTAATTTTGGCTTTGTGTTTGACTAGCGCATCTAACTGCTCATTGTAAAAATGGCTTTGATTGCGGCCATTTTGTTTGGCACGGTATATGGCGATATCGGCGCATTTAAATAATTCATCGGCGTTATCTGCCCGTTGCCCGAGTAGCGCAACGCCGATGCTAGCGGTAATTAAAATGTCCGTGCCATTAATTTTAATTGGGTTGTGCAGGGCATTGTTTAAACGTTCCACCAACAATGCAATCTGTTCTTCTTTTTGCACTGAGGTGGCCAGAATTAAAAATTCATCGCCACCGAGCCTGCAAATAAAATCGCTATCGCGCACCATTTCCCGCAGCCGCACGGATAGCTCCACCAGCAATTTATCCCCTGCCTCGTGCCCGAGGGTATCGTTGACGGTTTTAAAATCATCCAGGTCGATTAATACTAGGGCGATGCTTTCGTGGGTGCGCTTAGCATGGGCAATGGCTGCTTTTAAAGCTAAATCAAAACCCCGCCGATTGGACAGGCCGGTAAGCGGGTCCCGCTCGGCCAGAATGCGCAGCTGATCGTGGCTATTTTGTAGGGCTCGTTCTATTTCGTAGCGCTGTTTTGCCTGCCGCACGGCGCGGATTAAGCGGCGGCCATTGACTTCGTCCTTGAGCATAAAATCCTGCGCGCCCGCTTCAAAACACTGTTCGGCGATGGCATCATCTTCAATACTACTGAGCATCACCACCGCAACCTCGGCAAAATTACCCGAGCGCAGCTGGCGCAGAACAGCTAGGCCGTTCATATCGGGCAGGCGGTAATCGAGCAAAATAACGTCAAAATTTTCTGCAGCGCTCATGCGCAGGCCATCAGCGGCGTTTGCGCATTGGCATATTTCATGGGGAGTGGTCGATTTTTTTAGCGCTCTGATTACCGCTAGTCGATCAAGCTCGTCGTCGTCAATAAGCAATAAACGCATAATTATATAATTTCCATTCCTACTAACCTCTGGGCGGCCAATGCCCCGCCCCAATGCCGTGTTGCGCTAATTAGACGGGTGCTTCCGTCTTGCTCAAGTGGTTGTTGGTGCCCAATTGGTTTTGGATACCTATTCGGCTACTTCAAGCTCCTGCGGCATTTCTCCCTAATTTTGTTGTGGGCACAGGCACAGCGCTTTGCCCACCAAACCCACTCAGTATAGTGTTTTATCTCTGTATTGCTAACCGGCACAGATGTGCGCTTTATTGCAATTAATCAAGCGGTTGAGAGTTATTTGCTCAGCGCTGTAACGGGTAAACGGGTTCGTTTTGGTTTAGGGCGGTTTTCGCCGAGTGGCTTAAATGCAAACCTTGAGGGATGTCGGAGGCTGTAATCACCTGCACGCTGTAGGCGGGTTTATATCTTTTCCACGCGGGCGAGAAAGCCCGCGTTTTAAGCGCCTGTGTGCCCGTAGAATAGGCACGGTTTGCAACTATTCAGCATATCTTATTACACGCTCTCCATGCTGGCCGAAAATTAGGGAACCTCTGAAAAATTACCTCACTCGCCCTAGCGTCGTTGAATTTGGCAAAAAAATGCTCATTTACTGCGTGTAAACTCGGCAATTGCTCCTGCATTGCTCTACCTCCTACCTCCCTG
>DAOQGS010000767.1:0-1736 GCA_035338675.1 Cellvibrionaceae bacterium | reverse complement strand
TGGCAAAACGGTGACTGTATATGGACTTTCCACCCCCGCCTGTAATGAGTTTGCTTCGGTGGAAAGCATCTCAGGCCTTTGGGTGAAGAATTAAAATATGCCGATGTGATGACACCAAAAAACATGTCCAGGAATCATCACCATCCGATCAAATTTCTCAATAGTTTTATACCTGAATTTGCTTTTTCTTTAACCAACCAAATTATTGCTACCTTCGCCTCACCGCCCTACCCAGAACCTAATGTTGTTTACTTAACTCAAGCTCACTTATTTTCACGGGAGACCCTTCGTGGACGCCGACCAGATTGAAAAACTCGCCAAACTCGCCCGCCTCAACATAGCCCCCGACCAAGCAGGGGAAGTGGCCGAGCGCATTAGCAATGTCCTAAAAATGGTGGACCAACTGCAGGCGCTGGACACCACAGGCGTTGCGCCCATGTCCCACCCGCTGGATGCCGTCTCCCGCCTGCGCGCGGATGAGGTGAGCGAACCCAATGTGCGCGAAGCCTTTATGGCCATAGCCCCCGCCTGCGAGGACGGCCTGTACCTGGTACCCAAAGTCATTGAATAAGGGTATCGGCCCGTCGATCTGCATTTTAATTTTCGCCCTCTTTTACAGGAGCCCCAGGCCCCATGCATAACCAGAGCATCGCCAGCCAACTGGCCCAACTGCGCAGTCGCAGTATCTCCAGTCGCGAGCTGACCCAACACTACCTAGAGCGCATAGCGCGCCTGGACAGCACCTACAACAGTTTTGTCACCGTCACCGCCGAGCAGGCCCTTGCGCAAGCGGACGCCGCCGACAAGCTGCTGGCCCAGGGCAATGCCCACCCCCTGTGCGGCCTGCCCATCGCCCACAAAGATATCTTCTGCACCCAGGGCGTGCGCACCAGCTGCGGCAGCAAAATGCTGGATAACTTCATCCCGCCTTACAACGCCACCATCGTGGAAAACTACCTCAATGCTGGGGTGGTGATGCTGGGCAAAACCAATATGGATGAGTTCGCCATGGGCTCCTCCAATGAAACCAGCTACTACGGCCCGGTGAAAAACCCCTGGAATACCAGCTGTGTACCCGGCGGCTCCTCAGGCGGCTCGGCTGCGGCGGTAGCCGCGCGTTTAGCACCGGCGGCTACCGCATCGGACACCGGCGGCTCGATTCGCCAACCGGCGAGCCTCTGCGGTATCAGCGGTATTAAACCCACCTATGGGCGCATCTCGCGCTGGGGCATGATCGCCTTTGCCTCCAGCCTCGACCAAGCTGGCCTCATGGCCACCTCGGCAGAGGACTTAGCCCTGCTGCTCAATGTGCTCACCAGCTTCGATAATAAAGACGCCACCTGTATCGACCACCCCATCCCAGACTATGCAGCCTCTTTAAGCCAACCGCTTAAAGGCCTGAAAATTGGTGTGCCGGTGGAGTACTTCGGCGCCGGTTTACACCCGCAAACCGAAGCGGCAGTTAAAGCCGCCCTGGCCCAGTTCGAGGCCATGGGGGCAACCCTGGTAGAAATCACCCTGCCCCACTCGGCCCTATCGGTGCCGGCTTATTACGTGATTGCCCCGGCGGAGTGTTCGGCTAACCTGTCGCGTTTTGACGGCGTGCGCTACGGCCACCGCTGCAAAGACCCGAAAGACCTGCTGGACCTCTACAAACGCACCCGCAGCGAGGGCTTCGGCCCCGAGGTGCAGCGCCGCATCCTGATCGGCAGCTATGTGCTGAGCCACGGTTACTA
>DAOQGS010000766.1:0-1737 GCA_035338675.1 Cellvibrionaceae bacterium | reverse complement strand
CAGGCGCCTTTCTTACAACTGCCTGCGGGCGCAGAACTTGATTTGGGCGGCATAGGCAAAGAATACGCAGCTGACAAAGCCCTGCTGATGCTCACCCAGGCAACCTATGGGCAGGAAGCGGCGTTTTTGGTGAATTTCGGCGGCGACATTGCCGCCAGCGGCCCCCGCCCCAGCGCTAGCCATTGGCAGGTGGGCCTGGCGCAGGGTGATAAAGTGCTGCAGATTCCTTTACTGGCGGGCGGCATAGCCACCAGCGGCGACAGCCACCGCTACATTTGGCATCAGGGCGTAAAACTCAGCCACATTCTCAACCCCCTCACCGGCTGGCCGGTCACCGGCGGCCCCTCCACCGCCACCGTGTTCGCGCAAAACTGCACCCAGGCAGGCATGTTGGCCACTTTTGCGCTACTGCACGGCCCTGCTGCCGAAGACTTTTTAAATCAACAAAACTGCACCTATATACTCACCTAAGGCTGCACCAGCTGCGACTGCCCACACCTTGCTGGCAAAGGCTATTCTTGCCATTGGTATTGCCGCTGCAGGCTGGCCGATACAGGGCTAGGCTTAACCTAAAACCCTACTGCGGTTTTTAGGTTAAATGACGCTTTTGCGGTGAAGAATTCGGCTGTGGTATGTTCCAGGCCAAACCCATTAACGATGTATAGGCAGGGCTGTTCGCAACTCTGCGCAGAACAAGAATAAATACCTGAGGACGACACAGCATGCGGTTGATTAAATGGACCATCCTGTTAGGCATAGTGGCCGGCGTTTTTTGGGCGGCAGTCCCCTGGAGCCTGCGCTGGTATCTCAATCAGCAGCTGACCCAGCTGGGCCTTGAAAGCCGCCTGCGCGACTTAAGGATCAACTATGTGGCCGGGGAATTTATTCTGCAGGGCTGGGAAGTGCGCAGGCAGGGTGAACTGGTGCTGCGGGTGGAGCAACTGCGCTTGAGCCCGGACCTGGCCGCTTGGCGAGAGGACCGTTTAGTGCTGCGCAAACTCGCCGCCCAAAGCCTGCGCCTGAACTGGCAGAGCGCCGATAAGGGCATCACCTTCGCAGGGCAACCCGCCGCCCAATGGCAACAGCTGCTTAAATTAGAGCGCGGGGCGCAATTAAATTCGGTCACCCTAGAGAACGCCGAACTGTGTCAGAGCGGCGGCAGCCTGGATCAGTGCTGGGTGATAGGCACGGGCCAAGGCAGCGATTTAGTCTGGCGCTGGGACCGGGCGGGCTGGCAGCTGGCCAGCCGCTCAAGCCTGGTGTTAAGCAAAACCCACCTGCAAAATCAGCAAGTCAATTTAGCGGTGTTTTTGCTGGAAACCTCCCAGATGCGGGATTTTGTCTTCAGTAACGACTGGTCCCGTATCGGCCAGTGGCAGTTAAATGGGGTGCACCTAGTGGAGCGCAGCCTCGATGAGCAAAAAAATGTCGAAAATGCCTACCAGACCCAAGCGGCCTCGGTGCTGATTAATGATCTCGGCATTAAAACCGGCCAGCCCACCCAGCTGCACATAGGCCAACTGGACATTACCCGGCTGCGCCAAACCCTGCACCAGAACCGCGAACAGGTCATGCTGGCCACCGCTCAGCTGCGCAGATTCCTGCCCTTTACCGAACAGTTTTTTAACCCAGCGGCCCCCCTGACCCTGGCCATCGACAAAACCCATATTGTGGATAGCGCCGTGGCCTGGCGGGATGACAGCGTAACCCCCGCCGTTACCGAATCCCTAGTGGGGC
>DAOQGS010000765.1:0-1738 GCA_035338675.1 Cellvibrionaceae bacterium | reverse complement strand
GATCTATGAAGTCAGGCATCAGGCTGATGGTTTTGGCGTAAAATTCTTTAGCGAAAAGGCAAAACTCATAGCGGCCTTCCACTTCATCAGGAAGTGAATCAAAAGGCGGCTGGGTAAGCACATGGGAGATCTTAGGCACACTTAAACCTCGCCACTGGCGCAAACGCAAAATAAAAAAATAGGCCAGGGGAATTTGCTCTACATATGGATAATAATCCTGCCCGCCGTCTTTATTTTCACGGCTGGCCTGATAGGTGTGCCAATTAAGTAGTTGTATTAACATGGGCTCTAAATTCGCCGTATCTTCATCGGCCCAATGATCCCAAATTGCTTTAAATAAAGGCTCTTTTTCAAGAGGGTCAAAGGCCCAATTGCCGACATCAGCTTCCCAATTGCGGCGGGGCAGCTGTAAAAAATCCTCCGCTAGGCGCAGAATAAATTGTTGTGTCACATTGGCGTAGTGACTAATTACCAGGTGGCCTAAATCTATGTGGTCCAAAATAGTTTTTACCATCTGTGAAAAATAAAAAATATTACTAAATATTGAAATTAGACATATGTAATCACCAACATCACGGATATTGGGCCCGACCAGCGGATTGTAAGTTTTATGTGGAAATAGTTCTTCAATCTCAACTCTTTGTAACTCCCAGCTCATAAAATAGATTTGAAGGTTAATTCCATGGCTAAAGACAGTCTCACGCAATTGATTGATGCTACCTCCATGTTCATTTAGTACTGCGGCAGATTGCATGAGGTAGTCATGAAGCAAATTTGATCTCCAAGTCAAAACCGCATCTGTAAAGGTCTGACTAGAAAATCTTTCTGCAGTCATAAATTTTGCAAGTCGCATTTTATCACCTTCAAACAGTGGGCCACTCGATTTCATCTCGTGAACACGTGCTGCATGAGCGATAAAAGCTTTGCGTGAGCGAAACTTGGGCGCCTTGACTTGATAAAGTGAGTCCATGTTGTTACCAGGCCTTTAGTGTTGCATCTAGGGACACCTTGGTCGCACCGGGGCGAGGGACTTCGACCTGCGCCCATATGCCCCGTACGTTACAACGAATTAGGTCTACACCACATGTATTTATAATTTGATCAAACATTGCGCGCCCTTCTGGCGACGCTGTATCAAATTTACCGGTTAAGTATTTATCTACCCATCCGCTTAGTCGTGCATTTGGGTCACCGCTTGGCCGCTCGGCCGCATTAGCCCCGTTAACCGAAGACTTCGCCTCCGCTACATAGATTTCAACGGGTGTCTTAGTATGATCAATAGCAATTCCATCCGGGCCATGGCCGCTGGTGTTTTGAATTGCGGTAAAGCGTTTGCCCGTTAATTTTTCTAGTACATCCTGCATTAAGGTTTCGCCTAATTTTCCATCGTTATAGATAGAACCCGGTTTCCAATGGCTTAAGCCAACCTCAATTTTTTCCATTCGTGGGCTTATTTTCAAGCTTTGATAGAGTTCATCAAGATCCTTGAATGCTGTTACGAATAATGATCGCGTGCCTGGTGGAACAATGCGGAATACATTCGTCGGTGGCAGCATGGCTGCAGGAGCCGCTGCCATCTGGTTGATGTACTCGTTTATGCCCTCGCCAATATCTAAGACACTATCGGAACCTACTTTACCTTCCTGGTAATCCAGATAACGCTGTTTTAATTCGCCGTATTGGTTGAAGTTGGCGCTTGTTGGATCGGTTGAATTGTCACCTGCGATGTAATAAAAGC
>DAOQGS010000764.1:0-1749 GCA_035338675.1 Cellvibrionaceae bacterium | reverse complement strand
ACCTGTCGACCACGCGGCGCTTCGGCGGCACCGGGCTCGGCCTGGCGATCGCGCGAGAGCTGGCCACGCTGCTGGGCGGCCGCATTGAGGTGCAGAGCCAGCCCGGCCAGGGGGACCTATCCATTGCCGCCGGGGCAACCTTTAACGCCGGGGCCATAGACCTTACCGCCGACCAAGGTGCTATTAACCTCGCGGGCAAACTACTCACCCCCGCAGGGGATGTGGGCCTGTGGGCCAAGGGCGATATCCACCTTGCCCCCACTGCCGCCATGAGTGCCCAGGCCCTAAGCCTTGCCAGCCAAACCGGCTCTATTCAGGCCGATAGCGGCAGCCAGTTAATTCACGGCAATAGCGGCAAACCCGGCGAGCTAATCCTGAGTGCAAGCCCCGACGGCCTCTTGGCCTCAAGCCTGCGGGCTAATATCGAGGGCTGGAACCTCACTGCAGAAATTTGGCTGCGAGAAGAAGCGACCGACGGCAAGGTGAGCCTGGCCCAGTTGGAGGCTATGAATACTCAAACCGAAAGCTTTTTAGCCGCCCACCCAGACCTGTTCACCGCCCTAACCCCCGGCCAAACCGCCGCTGGGGGTGTGAGCCTACATGCGGAGCTGTACAGCAGTGGCGATATTGAAGTTGCCGAAAAACTGGACCTAAGCAACTGGCGCCTGGGCAAAACCCCTGTGCCTACAACAGGTGAGGAGCCAGGTTTGGAAGAGCCGGGCCTTGAGGGAGAAGCGCCAGCAGAGAACAATGAAGAATTATTGGCCGACAGCGGCCTCAGCCTGGAAGGTCAGGAGCCGCCTGCACTGGAGGCGCCAAGCGAAACCCTCCCGGCCAGTGCCACACCTGCCAACCCAGGCCGCGCCGGGCGCCTTACCCTGCGCTCCGGTGGCAATATTCAGTTAAATGGCTCCATCAGTGATGGCTTTGCCGCCGACACCAGCAGCTGGGGCAGCCAATTTGTGGATGTTAACGGTATGCCTTTAGATGCCCTCATGAGCGAGGACTCCAGCCATATCAACCTTATCAGCGGCGCGGACCTTACCAGTAGCAATGTATTAAACACCCAGGCCCGGCAGGGCGATGCCGGTAGCCTGACGCTTGCCGATGAGGTGACCGTTCGCACCGGAACCGGCGCTATCACCATCGCCACCCAAGGGAATTTACAGATGGCTCAGGGCGGCACCGCCACCATCTACACGGCGGGCAAAACCCAGATGCGCAAGTATGCGGGTAGTGATGAACTTCTGCCGGACTATGGCACAGTGCACCCCTACACAGTCAATGAATACGCATTGGGCAGCTTGTTTATCAACAAGGTGTATTATCCAGAGGCGGGCGGCGATATCCGCATCCGCACCGGCGGCGACATCCAAGGCCCGCAAAGCCATCAACTGGTGAATGAATGGCTGCACCGAGCGGCAGGCACCTTCGTGCAGACCCAAGACCCAGTCAACAACCCCACCGATGAAACCAATGCCGTAACCCGCAAAATTACCACCTGGGGCATAGGCTTTCAGGACTTCAACCAAGGCATCGCAAGCCTCGGCGGCGGCAACCTGAATATTCACAGCGGCGGTAATATCGACGATTTAGCCGTGTCCTCGGCCAATACAGGTAAAGCGGCAGGCGAGGGACTTAATAACCAGGTGCAGCAGAGCCTCAGTGGTGCCGTTTCCATCCAGGCGGCGGGGGACATTAACTCCGGCCGCTGGTATTCAGCTAATAACCGCTTTGAGGTGGCAAGCC
>DAOQGS010000763.1:0-1751 GCA_035338675.1 Cellvibrionaceae bacterium | reverse complement strand
AATTTTTCTCAACCCCGCGCTCAGGCTGTTTCCTCTAAAATACACGATATTCGCTTTTTACTGCATCGCCGGAACCCCTCAATGCCCCTTGATTCACTGCTGCAATTTATTTTAATCACCGGCGCCGTCAGCATCAGCCCCGGCCCAGTAATGCTGTTATGCCTGGCCCTGGGCAGCCGTTTACCGCTTGCACGGGTAAGCGCCGCCATGCTGGGTGCCAGCCTTGGCAATTGTGTATTAATGGTTTTATCCGCCGCTGGGCTAGGCAGTTTAGTGGCGCTGTGGCCAAAAGCCTTTGGCGCTATCGCACTGGCGGGCGGGCTGTATTTATTTTATTTAGGTGTAATGCTTTGGCGCGCACCCTGGGTGGATTTATCCTCTGCCGCCCAGCCGCAGCTAAATAGTTACGGCGCTTTATTGCAGCGAGGATTTTGGGTGGCGGCTAGCAACCCCAAAGGTATTGTTTATTTTGGCGCGTTAATTCCGCCTTTTTTACAACACAGCCACCACTACACGCTCACGGCAATTATGCTCACGGGTATTTTTTTGGCCATTGATTTAGCCGTTATGCTGGCCTATGCCAAACTGGGCCGACAATTAACCCAGCTTTTAAAATTACCCAGCACCCAACGCCGCTGCAATCAAATATTGGCGAGTTTTTTAATGCTGATGGCAGTGTGGTTGTGTGCCGATACAATTCATACTTTTTAACAATCTGTTAAAACAGGCTCGAGCCATGGGCGACCACCGCTGCAAGCGAACAATACCGCGCTTGCCTTTGCAAAGACTTGTCCCTAGTATGGCCGCCCTTCCTAGGTGCTAAACCCTGTTTAGTTAAACGGGAAGCAGGTGAAAATCCTGCGCTGCCCCCGCAACGGTCATTGGTTACCCCTATTTTTTAGGTGCAAGGCAACATCCGCCACTGTGTTTTGACATGGGAAGGCGTTGCCCCGCTTGTTATCAAGCGGCCATAAGCCCGGATACCGGCCTTCGAAGTGACCTCTAACCGGCAATCGTCGGTTAGATATTTACCAACTTGCGGAGGGCAGGTGGCGTGGTATTGCGCGGCGCGCCAAAAGGCTTGCGCCGCGACCGGCCGTTTGTTTTCCCAACGATGTTCTGTTTGGGAGACTGGTTTTATGGCGTTCGCCAAAACATTTTTATTATCCTTTCTTGCGCCGGTAAGTGTTATTGCCCCGGCAGCACTCAACGCGGCAGAATCCGCCGCAACTCACAGTGAATTTGGCGAAGTGGTAGTAACCGCCAGCCGCATTAGCCAACCCCTATCACAGGTGGGCGTATCGGTGGATGTATTAAATCGCGATGATTTAATGCAGCGCAACAGCGCATCTTTAGCGGATATTTTGCGCACTATCCCCGGTATTAATGTGAGCAATTCCGGCGGCCTTGGCAAAGCCACTAGTGTATTTGTGCGCGGTGAAGATGCCTTTCGCACCCGTTTATATATAGATGGTATTGCAGTGAGCGATACCACTGCCACGCAAATATCACCGCGTTTTGATGCATTATTAAATCAACAACTCGGCCGCGTAGAAGTGTTAAAAGGCCCTCAGGCGCTTATTTATGGCGCCGACTCCGGCGGGGTAATTTCCGTATTTACACCGGAAGCCAGCGATGCCGTTAATGCCGATGTGGACGCCGAAACGGGCAGTTTTAACAGCCGCAACATCAGCGCCAATGTGCGCGGTAAAAATGAAACCTTTGATTATTTTATCAGTTCAGGCGCCCTC
>DAOQGS010000762.1:0-1756 GCA_035338675.1 Cellvibrionaceae bacterium | reverse complement strand
GCGATCCAGTTCTATCTGACAGTCAGTTACGCGGTACTGGCACCTTGTCGCTGACCGCTAGCAGCCTAAGCTGCTAGAGCGTATGAATCGTCGTTTGCGACTATTCAGTTGCAGCTTTGGATTAAGGTGATTCGCTGCCATCACCACATGCACCTTGGGCTTCACTACCGGCGTCGAATCCTAATCGCCCCCAATCCGAGTTTGCACCCGGCCGACGAGTATACCTAAATTACTCTGCGGATTGGATTATTTGTTGTGTTCGCGCAGGGTGCGCTCTTTATCGCGAGCCCAGTCGCGGTCTTTTTCGGCGTCGCGCTTGTCGTGCATTTGTTTACCCTTGGCGATAGCAATTTCCACTTTTACCAAGTGTGCTTTCCAATACAGGGAGAGCACTAAAATCGTATACCCCTTTTGCTCATTGGCTTCACGGAGGCGCTGAATTTCCCGGGCTTTTAGCAGCAATTTACGGGTGCGCTGGGGTTCGGTAACAAAATGGGTGGAGGCAGTTTGCAAGGGTTGAATGAGCACGTTGTGTAGGTAGGCCTCGCCGTTGTGGAAGACTACGTAGCTGTCGGTGAGCTGACCTTTTCCGGCTCGCAAGCTTTTAACTTCCCAACCGGCGAGGGCCACGCCCGCTTCCAGGCGCTCATCGATGAAAAACTCGTGGCGAGCTCTGCGGTTCTGCGCGATGGTGTTGTCGCTGGGTGCTTTTTTCTTGGCCATGCCGGTTGGGTCTTTCTGTGAGGGGGCGCAATCTTACCGCGTTTATTTGCAGATGGCCCATACCTTCCCTGCCCTATGCAGTACAATTCGCAGCCTTTTAGCGGGCTCGCTGCCATCAATAGAGGTTTTTAGGTTAATGAGTGTGAAGCAAATCCAGCGCAGTGCTTTGGTGACGTTTAGCGCCGAGCGCATGTTTGCGCTGGTCAATGATATTGCGGCCTACCCCCAATTTATGGAGGGATGTGTGAGCGCGGTGGTGCTTGAGCGCAGTGAGCAGGAAGTATTAGCCCGCCTGGAACTGCAAAAAATGGGCATTAAACAGGCTTTTACCACCCGCAATTCCCTCTCGCCGCCCCAGTCCATGCAGATGACCCTGGTGGATGGGCCGTTTAAGGTGTTTACCGGCAAATGGGAATTTACCTCTCTGGGCGTTGAGGCCTGCAAGGTGAGCTTCGAATTAAATTATGAATTTGCCAATAGCCTGCTTGCCATGATGGCGGGCAAGTGGATGGAAGCAGTGGCCAATGAGCAGGTTGAGGCTATCTGCCGTAGAGCTAAGCAGGTTTATGGCTCCTAGCGGCCCTGAGCTCATCGCGGTGGAGGTGGCCTATGCCCTGCCCCATGAACAGCGACTGCTAGTGGTGGAGGTTCCGCCGGGCACCAATGCCTTGGGTGCTGTAGAGGCTGCGCGCCTGGCGGATTATTTCCCTGAGTTTGTCTTGGATCCCACTCTTTTGGGTTTGTGGGGGCAAGCATTTGGCACCAAGGGTTTGCCTAAGGCGGCGGATTACCAGGTGAAAGCGGGGGATAGGATCGAATGCTATCGGCCTTTGCTGTGCGACCCTAAAGAAGTGAGAAGACTTAGGGCGGCCAAGGCGGCGGTTAAGCGGGTCTGAGGTTGTTTGGGTTTGAGTGGGAGTTGAGCTACTTACCATGGGGCGGATTTAACAGTCGAACACCCCTGCAATAGCCGCCAAATAGCATTGAGCGTAGTGCTAATCAAATATGCCTTGGCGGGGAGTGGCAACCACCC
>DAOQGS010000761.1:0-1758 GCA_035338675.1 Cellvibrionaceae bacterium | reverse complement strand
CCGGGAACAATAATTGACCCGCAACAAATACTCAAACGAAAAAATCTCCGCCCATTCCGCTATCAATAATCTGGTTTATACTCAAACGATGAGTTGTGAGAATGCGCTTGGCCATAAACGGCAGCCAGAAAGTCCGCTGCCCTGTGCTACAGAGATTCTGACTGGCAGTGTTTTTGACGATATAGAAGCAGCCTGTGGCCTAGCCGCAAAAGGTGACGCGCTCCTTTGAAAACGCCGCCTAACCAGAGATTCCTACTGTGCCAGTAAATTGCCGCTGTGATGAAGCGCAACGCAGATGTGAATAGTTCCGTGACATAACGTCAATATTGCAACAACCTAGCAGCTTGTTGAAATACGTAGGCGGCGACGATCTGGCAGCCAAATTTGACGAAAAAGCCGGACGACTGCATTGGCGGCGAGGTAATCGCTGATTTACAAGTATTTTCACGGCGTTCAAAGCAGAACGCATTGCGAAAGAGCCATAGCATGTATGTGCACACTTTCCGAAAATACTCATAGGCACAGATTCTTTAGCCTGCGAATCATGTGGGCTAATTAACAGCGCGAGCCTTGTTTGAGTCACAGGCAAGTTGCCTATAAACAGCGGCGCTATGTTAAATTGGCTTATGGCGCTAAGTAAAATTGCGCTTATGGCGCTCCGAAGAAATTGCGCTGATGGCGCTCCAAAGAAGATGCAATGTAAAAGCAGTGAAATTTAATCTAGCTTATAATTCAGCCTGGCGATGCCATTACACATGTAAAGCAGAGCCCTTACCATCCTTTAACCAACAATGAAGCTACACCCCCCGCTTGCAATGGGGCTGACCACTCAGCCAAAGCCGATTATTGAGGGCCGAACGTGAACGTTCTTGAAACTTTGTTGGTCGTTTACAGCCTTTTGCTGGTCTTAAATGGCGCGGTTGCGATCGTTTTGTGGCTCGTCTATCGCAAACCCATCCTCATTTCTTTAATCGGCACTTGGGCCTTCACGCTATTCAATTTTGCCAGTCAAGCGGCCACATTAAATACTGAGCTGGGTAGTATCCTGGGCTTTGGCACCTATATTTTTAGCAGCTGGTGCCTATGCCGCATCATAGCAACTGTATTACACGGAGACTTCAGCTTCCGGCCCTTTTGGCTCGGTTGGGGGGGGAGTTTAATTTTACTGGCCGCAGCTCACCTATTGCAGCTGGACTTCTGGATCAAATCCCTACCCATTGCCTGTGCCGTTGCGGCCCCTCAGCTTTATTGGGCCTACCGAGCGCTGCGCGGCCCAGCAGATAAATCGTCGGCATTAATCAAACTGTTTGCGGCTGTACTGCTTATCAACGGGCTACATTTTATCGATTACCCCTTCTTACGACCAATTCCCGAAATGGCTGTGGTGGGCTACAGCGTAGTGATAGCCACCACCATGTTATTTGGAATCTTGCTGCCCTGTATTATTAATAACTTTCTTGCCGGTTTACTGGCGAATAAACTGCGCAATGAAATCGAAAGCCACAAGGCCACAGAGCTGGAATTAGAATCAGCGCTGATTGCCGCAGAGCGTTCAGCCAAGGCTAAAACGATTTTTTTAGCCAATATGAGCCATGAGATTCGCACACCTATTAATGGCATTTTAGGCTTGAATGACCTACTGTTAGAATCTCCCCTAAACGAACATCAGCGGGCCTACGCCAACCAAGTGCGCAAATCCAGTGATGAACTGCTGAATTTGGTGAACAATGTATTGACGCTCTCGAAACTTGAATCCTC
>DAOQGS010000760.1:0-1763 GCA_035338675.1 Cellvibrionaceae bacterium | reverse complement strand
CCAGGCGCGCGCGTTTGCCCGCAAACCACCAGGCCACCACTTGAAATTCCCGTAAATCAACCAGTATGGGTTTGCTCACATCCTCTACGGGAAAGGACATGTTCATGGTTTTAAACGACTCGAAGTCGTCGGCGTTGGCGTAGGCAGGGTTAAAATTACGTAAGAAAACCCGCAGGCGCGTGGCGGGCCCTTTATAGCGCATAGTCAGTTCCAGCTTGTTGTACTGGGTCCAATCCATGCCTTTGCCGGGTGTGGTACTGATGGTGACATCCCAGCCGCACCCATAGCCGTGGGAGGGTTTGTAATTGCACAGCCAATGATTCTGTTCTTTATCGAGCCAGCTGGCGGAAATGCCTAATTGTTCATCTGGGAAGCCATAAAGTTTGATGGCGTAGTGCCCCTCCGGTACTAATGCCAAGCGTTTGGTGGGGATAAAAAAATGCCCTAAAAACACCACTAGGCTCACGATCAGCCCTAGCGCCATAGTCCTGCGGTACCACTTACGAAAATCCACCTCAGGCCTCATATTCAACTGTATTGCGTTGGCGTTTGGCGCGGTACAAAGCCGCATCTGCGCGTTTAAATACGGTCTCAAAGCCCTCAATTTGGCGAGTTAGCGCCGCGCCAATGCTGACGGTGACCTGCTGATCACTGCCGCTGACCAGTCGGCTATCGGCCACCAGTTGACGCAGTTTTTCACAGGTGAAGTGCAGTTTTTCCGGGGTGGTATCGTCAAATAGCAGGACAAATTCTTCACCGCCCCAACGTACAAAAACATCCCGTGCGCGAATGGCGCTGGTGACAACTCTGGCGAAATTAACTAACACCTGGTCGCCAGCATCATGCCCATGGGTATCATTGAGGGTTTTAAAATGGTCGATGTCCAACACAGCAACAGCGGTCCCGCTGGGTAGCCGATCACCGGCATATAGCTCTTGCATGTGAAGATTGAGCCCATTGCGGTTGCTCACCCCAGTGAGTGGGTCAGTTCTGGAGCGGCTTTTTAACTGCAGTTTTTCGTATTCCAAACGGCTGGTATCGCGCTCCAAGGTCAACAGATGCTCTGTGTTGCCTTGCATGGAGGTCGTTAAATAGCGGTAGCGAAATCCTGCCTCAGCCACTAAGTAGGCAATCCATACCAGCATAATGCTCATCAGGTAGGTCTCATCGCTGATGCGTTGCCCAACCAGCTTAATTTCTTGCAGCTGCAAACGGTGAATGCCGTAACTGGTGTGATTAATACCCACTTGCACGAGGTGTTTAAACTCGGCGCCAACTTGATGGCGAGGCGGGTTCTGCTCGAACACCCACCATTCATCCACGCTAAACGCGTTAAACCCCACAAACACCGGCCCGTTGCGCAGATCCGCCGTTTTGACCAGCGCAGACATAAATTTTTCGGTCCCCTTGGCTTCGGTGGTTACAGTATCGGCATCGCGCAGATGCAGGCTGATGTAATCCGCGCGCCCTTCATAAATCGCCGAGACTAAAAAGCCATCATAGGCGCTAGCATCAATGCTCGAAGGCGGGGTGGCGGGTGCGGCCTGAGGTTTTTGTAGGGTGCTGGGGCCAACCTGGCATAACGCTTTATTTTCCCAGCCCCAGCCGTCTTGATTGGGGTCGTTACTCGCGTACTGGCACTGGGGTGCGCCTTTATCCTGTGGGCTTGGGGTAAAGTCGGTGCGAGTGTTAGCGGTTACCACACAGCTTTGATCCTTCTCCCAACCCCAGCCGTCACCATCAGGGAGAAGGATCAAAGCTGT
>DAOQGS010000759.1:0-1764 GCA_035338675.1 Cellvibrionaceae bacterium | reverse complement strand
TATTGCGCATTGATACAGGCGTGTTTAAAGCCAGCGGCGCTATAGTGTTGCAGTTGGGATGGAAGACCCTATGGAATAAAAATAGCGACGATGAAGCGGTGGAGCAAACTCTACCCCAATTAGGTGCAGGCGATAGCGGCACCTGTTTACACGGTAGGTTACTGGAAAAAACTACCCAGCCGCCCGAGCACTTTACCGATGCTAGTTTGCTCGCCGCCATGACCGGCATAGCCCGGTTTGTATCCGACCCTTTATTAAAATCGATTCTAAAAGAGACCGATGGCATAGGCACAGAGGCCACTCGCGCAGGCATCATCGAATTATTATTCCGCCGCGAATATTTAACCCGCGATAAAAAATACATCCTCGCCACCGGCAAAGGCAAAGCCCTTATTGCCGCCCTGCCTAGTGTAGCCAGCACACCGGATATGACCGCCCACTGGGAGCGCAAACTCTCGGCCATAGCTTCGGGAGAGCTTGACTACACAGATTTAATCGGCCCATTAAGTATTGAATTAAAGGCGCTGATTGATACCGCCGCACCGGTCCATCTGCCCGCACAGGAACACACAGCCTATGCCGCCGCTGCCAAAACAAAAAAACGCCGCCCGACGCCTGCGGCGAAGAAACCAGCAAGCCGAAAACGCGCGGCCAAAAAAACTAATACAAAACGGGTACAACGATAGAAGGCAGCCGAAAACCCACCTCCCTATAACACCTGCCCAAGCGGTCAGTTTGCCGACGGCGGTAGAGATCTGCTCGCGCTAACGGAGATTTTTAGGGTAGCTGCCGCTGTAGCAACTATACTTCGAGCAGTCGGCACTCAACGGATCGCCCAGCATGCTTCCCAAAACATCTGCACTAGCGCAACACTTGACTGCGGCGAAGATTGCGCTGGTACTCATTACAGCTCTTGCACTACTCTCCTTTCCTTATATCCCACAAAAAAAATTGCAAATCTATCCCGGTGCAAATGTGTGGTGGGGAGCTTTTACCGATTCATTCTCTGGCGGTAATACCCAATTTGAATATAAAAACGAAAGCCAAACCGCCATTGAATGCACCATGGGCGATGCCGGTTCATTTAATATGTGCGGCAACAACTGTGTGTTTGCCGACCACAATGTGGTAAGCCACGAGCGATTATTATCTGACTTGGCATTTGCCAGTGAAATTTCACCGCAGATTTCCCTCGATCTCAGCGGTTACTCTGGAGTGTGGATTGATATAGATTACCGAGGGCCCGCAAATTTTATTCATTTATCCTTACAAAATCATGAGCCGGCTTTAAATTTACCCGATCCTAATCGGCAATTTCGCCCTCAGAGTGTCGGCATCGCCACCTCCGAACTTCACAAACCCGTTTATGTTCGCCTTAAAGAATTTAAAGTCAGCGATTGGTGGGTAAAACAATTTGCTTTGCACCGCACAGAGTCCGACACCCATTTCAACCGCATACGGGCCATCGCCATTGAAATTAAAGAACAGCCTGCACACAGCACACATTATGTAGACATAAAATCGATTACCTTTGTGGGCGAATGGATTAGCAAAGAAAATTTTTACCTGGCCATTATTGTTGCGTTTGTCACTTTATTAGGGCTTGAGGGTGCATTTCGGATTCACGCGCTTTACAACAGGCACCGCGCGGCACAAAAATCACTGGATGCGCTCAATGAGCATAATCAAAAATTGCAATCTGTGGCCTTTAAAGATGAGCTGACGCAACTGCTTAATCGCCGCGCGATACATGAAATTATCAAC
>DAOQGS010000758.1:0-1766 GCA_035338675.1 Cellvibrionaceae bacterium | reverse complement strand
CCTTCCCGCCATACACCAGCGTTACTGCTGGCGTAATTGCGCAGTTTGTATGGTGTTGATGCGGTAACGCTGGTGTATGGCGGGAAGGAGGGATTTGCCGCCCTGCACTAAAAAACTGGCCTTAAGCTTGTTTAAGGTTAATGGTACACTGCGCGACTTTTTGCTATTGGGGCAGCCTCTGCCGTACGACGATTAATCACTATGAATTTAAATTACCTAAGTTTTGAGCAATCTATAGCTGAGTTAGAAGGCAAGATCGAAGAGTTGCAATTAGTGGGCTCTGATAACCGGTTGAATATCAGTGATGAAATTGCCCGCTTGCGGGATAAATCCATTAAGTTAACCGAGAGCATCTACGCCAATTTAACTCCTTGGCAAATTGTCCAGGTGGCCCGTCACCCCCATAGGCCCCATGCGGTGGATTATATCGAGCGGATTTTTGATGATTGGGACGAGTTGCACGGTGATCGACACTTTGGTGACGACAAAGCCATAGTGGCCGGTGTGGCGCGCTTGGATGGCAAACCGGTGATGGTGATCGGCGAGGAAAAAGGCCGCAGTGTGCAGGATAAGGTGGCACGTAATTTCGGTATGCCAAAGCCTGAGGGTTACCGCAAAGCCTTGCGCTTAATGGAAATGGCGGAACGGTTTAAATTACCTATTCTCACTCTAATTGACACCCCCGGCGCCTACCCCGGCATTGACTCGGAAGAGCGCGGCATCAGCGAGGCTATTGCTCAGAACCTGGCGGTAATGTCCCGCCTGCGCACGCCAATTATTTGCACCGTGATCGGCGAAGGCTCCTCCGGTGGCGCTCTAGCGATTGGGGTGGGGGATCAACTCAATATGCTGCAGTACTCGACCTACTTTGTGATCTCTCCTGAAGGCTGCGCCAATATTATTTGGAAAACCGTCGATAAAGCACCTTTGGCCGCTGAAGCCATGGGGGTTACCTCCAAGGTGTTAGAGAGTTTAGGCATAGTTGATGAAACTATCCCTGAGCCGCTGGGCGGCGCCCACCGGGATTTGGATGCTATGGCGGCGAAGCTAAAAGAGCGCTTGATCGCACAGCTGGCTGAGCTTGAAAAAGTTGACTTGGATACGCTGATTGAGAAGCGCTATGCGCGCTTGATGAGCTACGGTAATTAGCAGTTAAGTCTTCCTTGCGTGTGTTTCTAGCACGTTTCTATAGCGGGTTGGTACACAGCCCGCATATTCCGGCAAACCCTTCCTGTGAGGGTCTTAACCACCGCCAAGCTGCTAGAGTTCTGCAGTTTTTTGCCTATTATCAATGGGGTAACGCGGTGACAGTGGCGCCGGAATTCGTTAGCATTGCCGCGTTTCAATCATTGTCTTTTGAATCCTAAAACCTGCTCAAGAGGCTATTAAAGCCTTGAGAATCTTGGCTTTTTCCCAGCTGTCCGCGCGGCTGAGGCGGGTTTTGTCCCATTGGCCTATAGGGTTATGCAGATTATTGTCGCAGCGGGTGGGCGTGTGGATTTGGGTTCAAAAAGGCACCACTTCAGTCAGCGTTTTGGCTCGGCCAAGGCTATGCAACGGGAAATAAAGTGTGAACACTGCGGATTCTGTCAACCTTCAGACCCTGAATATGGTGCGCAACGAACTGGTTGCGACCATCGAGCAGGCCGCCCGCGACCTCGAGTTGTTTTTTAGCGGTTCCCAGGAGGGTGACCCGCTAAAGTCCTGTATTGATGCCGTCAAACAGATCATCGGTATTTTGAAACTGCTGCAATTTCGCGGCGCCA
>DAOQGS010000757.1:0-1767 GCA_035338675.1 Cellvibrionaceae bacterium | reverse complement strand
TTTCCATCCAATGCTGGGCGTCGTTTAATTGCTGTCGGTGCAGATCCGCATACATTTTGCGGCCGGCATCCACACTCTGTTTAAACGCCGGGTTGGGCGCAAAGCGGCCATCCTGTTCTTCCTGATTTAACACAGCGGCCAAGTAGTCATCGCTCAAATCTGTTTTCGCACAGAACACCACACATAGGCTTGAGTTGTTAATTTTGCTGGCGTTACTGGCATAGGTGCCGTGTGCGGCGGTAGCCACTTGGGCCTTGCCTGCAGGGCTGTGTGCTAACACAAAATGCCAAGGTTGTGAGTTGGTGCTGGAGGGCGCAAACCGCAGCAAGTCACACAGTTGTGCAAGCTGTTCGGTGGGGATTTGCCGGTCGGCACGGAATGCTTTGGTTGCGTACCGGCGACGCACAAGAGCGCTTATGTTCATAATCGACCCTAAATTAAGTGCAAATAAAATTGCGCTGCGAATTAAAAGAACGGAGGGATTTTAGTCTATGCGGCGGGCGAGTAGGGCGGGGGAAGGATAACTGGGGTTTGCAATTAGCAGGGGTAAATTAAAATGCAGAAAGAGGTTGCATTGCCCCCTACGGAGCAATGCAACCGGGTGCTTAGCCTTTCATGTTCTCCAGCTCAACACCTTTGGTTTCGTGCACAAACTTGATAACAAACACCACCGAGAGCGCCGCACAAAACGCGTAAAAGCCATAGGCGCCGGACAAGCCGACGGAGGCGAGCAGAATCGGGAAGGTCATGGTGATGCCAAAATTGCAGGTCCACTGTGAAAACCCAGCCACCGCAAGGCCAGAGCCGCGAATCTGGTTGGGGAACATCTCGCCGAGCATGACCCACATAATTGGCCCCCAGGAGAAGTTAAAAAAGATCACATACAAATTGGCTGCGATCAGTGCCAGGGCGCCCATGCTCTCAGACAGGCTCAAATTACCCTTGGCATCCAAGGAGGCGGTAGAAAACGCGATGGTACAGAGGGTTAGGGTAATCGCCATGCCCACCGAGCCAATCCACAGCAGTGGCTTGCGGCCAACCTTGTCCACCAACAGCAGGGCGGCAATACAGGCGGCAATACTTAACGAGCCGGACACTACGTTGATAAACAGGGAGTCGTTCTCTGAAAACCCTACCGATTGCCACAGCACCGCACCGTAGTAAAACACCACATTAATACCCACCAATTGCTGGAAGGAGGCAAGGCCTACGCCCACCCAGACGAGGGGGCGGATTTTGCGAGTGGTGGAATCGATTAGATCCGACAGGCGCGGCTGGTGATGGTCGGCGGCTAAAGACGCGCTAATTTCACTGAGTTTTTGTTGCCCCGCAGTGTCGCCGTAGAGTTTTTGCAAGACTTTTAGAGCCTGATCGTTTTTCTGTTTGGCCACCAAATAACGCGGGCTTTCGGGAATTAAAAACAACGCAAATAAGAAAACAACCGCAGGGGCTACGGCCACCCAAAACATCCAGCGCCAGGTCTCATAACCGAACCAGAGCGGATGCAGCGCGGAGCCGGAGAGTTTCGCCAGTAAATAGTTACTTAAAAACGCTGCGGTTAAACCGCCGATGATGGCCACCTGCTGGATAGTGGCCAGACTGCCGCGATAGCGGGCGGGTGCTACTTCGCTGATGTAGGCGGGCGCCATCACACTGGCCGCCCCCACCGCCAGGCCGCCGAGGCCGCGGTATAAAATAAATTCCAGCGAGCTGGTCGATATACCGGCCCCCCAAGCGGAGACGACGAACAAAACCGCCGCCACCATT
>DAOQGS010000756.1:0-1767 GCA_035338675.1 Cellvibrionaceae bacterium | reverse complement strand
AATCGCTGTGTGCTCAACCTAGGTGGCATTGCCAACCTTACCTACCTGCCCACATCCGCCGATTGCACAGGGTTTGATACTGGGCCGGGTAACGGCTTGATGGATGCGTGGATTGCGCGCATACAAAACCAACCGTTTGATGAAGGCGGCCAATGGGCGGCTGGCGGCCGATTAAATGAAGGCTTGCTTGTGCGCTTGCTGCAGCATCCTTATTACACGCTGCCGCCACCTAAAAGCACCGGTAAAGAAGAGTTCACCCTGGCTTGGCTTGAATCTGTACTGGCGGAATATGAGGCGCAGTGCGGGCAGGCAATGGCGGCGGCGGACGTGCAGCGCACCCTGCTGGAGCTGACCGCGCAGAGTATCGCCACGGCCCTTGAACACTTTTGCCCGGCCTGTGAAGAGATTTATGCCTGTGGCGGCGGCGTGTGTAATCCCTTGCTGATGGAGCGTATTGCGGCCATCGCAAAGCGGCCCCTGTTCACCACCCAGGCCCTGGGTGTGGCGCCGCAGTGGGTTGAGGCCATGGCTTTTGCCTGGTTGGCAAAACGCTGTTTGGAAGGCATGCCTGGGAATCTACCCAGCGTGACGGGGGCCGCCCAGGCGGCGGTGCTGGGGGCGATTTATCCGGCGGGTTAATACTGGAGCAGGAGGCGGGGTGTCTTCACCCCGCAGTGTGAAGTATTCAATAGAGCTCTAGATAGAGAATGAAGAGCCGCAGCCGCAGGTTGAGGTGGCGTTGGGGTTATTGATGGCGAATTTGGCCCCCTGTAAGCCCTCTTCGTAATCCAGCTGGGAGCCCACCAAATAGGGGTAACTCATAGGGTCCAGAAGCAGGGTGATACCGTCTTTTTCGATCAGGGTATCGTCTTCGGCGGCTTCTTCTTCAAAGCTGAAACCATACTGGAACCCCGAACAGCCGCCGCCCGTCACGTACACGCGCATTTTCAGCGCCGGATTGCCCTCTTCTTCCACAAGGCTGCGCACCTTATTCACGGCATTGGCAGTGATCAAAAGCGGTGACGGGGTATAGGTTTGAATAGCGGACATAAAATGTACCTCGCAGATTACGGCCTGGATTATCCAGTTGCCCTAGTAATTCAGTCAAGTATTACCGAATTTCTCCCTAGGCGGGGGATTTCTCGCTAGCGGTTTTTTTACCCGATGGCGATGGCGCCGCGTCCTGGCGCACTAGGCTGCCATTCACCTGGGCACCCTTTACCATTTCGATTAACTGATAATAGACATTGCCTATCACCTGGGCTTTAGCGGCCAGCTCAAGGTGTTTGGTGGAGTAGACATCCCCCGTGACCTGGCCGTTAATTACCACCTGGGTGCCGTGGATCTCACCCACCACCGTGCCGTGTTCGGCCACCACAACGCGGGCCTGGCTACCGGCCTCGGCGTACACATTGCCTTTAATCTCCCCCTCTATTTGTAAATCACCGGCAAAGTAAAGGTCGCCGAGAATCTTGGTGCCTTTAGCGATCAGGGTGTGGGTATTAGCAAAGCCCATGGTGGCTCCTAGGTGTCGGGTTGATTGGCGGCGAGGCTCTGGCCGTTCCACTTGATGCGTTTATTAACGGGCGCTTTGCCCGGCGCACGGGCTTCCAGCTCCGTATATTCAGGCTCAAAGCCCTCCGGCAGCACTATCTCACCGCTGAGGGTTTGGTAGTACTTAAATTTGAGTTTGTTGGCGCTTGGCTCATAGCCGGGGGTGAGGTCTTTTAATTCTAGACCGCGCCATTGGCCCTGTTGTTTGCCCAC
>DAOQGS010000755.1:0-1773 GCA_035338675.1 Cellvibrionaceae bacterium | reverse complement strand
GCGTTAAATTAACCCCGCTGCCATTTTTAATTAAAGCCGTCGCTGCAGCTCTGCGCGCGGAGCCTACGTTTAATGTCTCCATGCACGCCGATGGCGAGCACATAGTGCAAAAAGATTATGTGCATATTGGTATGGCTGTGGATACACCGAACGGTTTAATGGTTCCGGTGATTCGCGATGCGGATAAAAAAGGCATTTACCAAATTGCCCAGGAATCCAACGCATTGGCGAAAAAAGCTCGCGAAGGTAAATTAACGCCGAAAGAAATGCAGGGCGGCTGTTTTACCATTTCTAGCCTCGGAGCCATCGGCGGCAAGGGTTTTACGCCGATTGTGAATTGCCCTGAAGTGGCTATTTTGGGTGTTTCCCGGGCGGAAACCAAACCGGTCTGGAACGGCAAAGAATTTGCGCCGCGTTTTATGCTGCCCTTGAGCCTCACCTATGATCACCGCGCCATTAACGGCGGTGATGCTGGCCGCTTCTTTACCTATTTAAATGCGGTATTGGCGGATGTAAGGCGCTTGTTGCTTTAATTGCCAGCGGCTTAAGCCCTAAACCCGCCTTAATGGCGGGTTTTTTTTGCCTGCTTTTAGTAGGTCCAGCCATAGGTGGCAAATCTATCTTGAGTTACCAACACATCAGCCGGTTGTACTCAATACCTGCATCTTGGCAGCGCCTTTCTAGCCCTATATGCTCCCGCAGCTTTTCACTTGGGAGTTTTTATGGAGACATTATTTAGTTCGCTCGACTGGACACTGCTGCGCTCATTTATTGCGTTAATTGACACCGGCAATTTACAAGCGGCAGCCCGTAAAATTAATGCCAGCCAGCCGACGGTGGGGCGGCATATTGCGCTGTTAGAGCAGCAGCTGGGGAAGCGTTTATTTGATCGCCGCGCCCGTCAACTTATCCCCACCGAAGCGGCCCTATTGATTGCGCAATACGCGCGCAACATGGAGGCGAATGCCTGCGCAATAGACCGGGTGCTCAAGGGCGCTCCTGTGGCAGAAAGTAAAAATTTAACCCTCACTGCCCCGCAGGGTTTAGCCTGGGGTTATATCCCGATTATTTTACCCAGGCTCCACGCCCGCCATCCCAATGTGTTATTTACCATCTGTGCCAGCAACCAGGTTATGAATCTGGCGCGGGGGGAGGCGGATATTGCCCTGCGCATGTTTCGCCCGCAACAAGAATCATTAATTGCCCGCCGCGTAGGAACAATAAAATTGGGCCTGTTTGCCCATCAACGTTATGTCAACAAAAAGGGGCTACCTAAAACCCTATCTGATTTAAAAAATCATCAGCTCATCAGTTTCGATAATAAATATTCTAAAAATAAATTCTGCGAATTGTTAGCCTGCGATGAACGTGAATTGGTGGTGCGGTTTCAGAGTGACGATTTATACGTACAAATACAAATGTTAATGCAGGGGCTTGGCATTATGCTGCTGCCTGAAATATTTGCCGCTGCCGACGGCAATTTAGTGCGCTGCCTACCGGATGCGCCTATTATGCCCATGGAAATTTGGTTGGCCATGCATGAAGATTTGCGCACATGTCCCACTACTTTGGATATATACCACCAGTTGGCAGACTCTATCGAAACATACTTAAATCAAAATACATCACTCTATTTCGATGCCTTATTTATAGATTCTTTACACGCAGATGAGCGCAGCGCCGCAGGGCACCCAGCGCTTGCCGAGCCGTCCTATTGTTAAGGAACCTCTGAAAAATGTAGGCGGCGAAGCGCTGGCTAGGCGAATTTGCCAA
>DAOQGS010000754.1:0-1775 GCA_035338675.1 Cellvibrionaceae bacterium | reverse complement strand
CCTGGCCCAGCTCTACACGATCCTCCACCATAGCCCCCAGCAGAGCCTCCACATCCACCGGCACCGGCGCGCCCTGTGGGTCTTGGCCGCGCACGTAATCCAGGGTGCTAGCCACCAGGCGGGAGAGATCCTGCCAATCCTGCAGGAGTTTTTCCTGCAGCTCCCCAGCGGGCAATTGCTCGTAGCGCAGGCGCATGCGGGTTAAGGGCGTGCGCAGGTCGTGGGAGACGGCCAGCAAAAATTGGCTGCGCTCGGCCAGCTGATGTTTAAGCCTGATTTGCATCTGGTTAAAACCGCGAATGGCCAGGCGCGCTTCGATGGGGCCCGCCTCCGCTAAGGGCGGGCGCTGTAGGTTTTCCCCCAGGGCCAGGGCGCCCTCAGCCAGTTGCTCGATGGGCTGAGTGAGCATGCGGCTGCCCCAGCGGGCGATGCCCAATACCAGCAAACACTGGCCCACCAGTCCCAGCCAAAACCAGCCGCTGGCAGGCTCGCCCTCACGGGGCCTGGGCGGCCGCCGCTCCGCTCGGCTGGGGGGTTCCGGCTGGCCGGGCGCCTGCTCCATAAAACCCGGCGGCGGCCTGCGCTCGGGGCGGCTGTGCCCGTCGCGCAGATTTATCTGCACGGCAAACAGTAAGTGGCTGGCTACAATGGCCAGCGCCAATAGGCCGAATAAGCGGCCGAATAAACTCTGCGGCAGCAATGGTCGCACCGCTGCGATAAGGGTGGCTAATAAACGCTGTGTCATGGGCTTGGCCGGGCGGTAAAAATATAACCCTCACCGCGCAGGGTGCGGATGAGCTTGGGGTCTTTAGGGTCCTCGCCGAGCTTGTGGCGCAGGCGGGAGACTAATAAATCGATACTGCGATCAAAGGCTTCAATATTGCGGCCGCGGGCTTCGTCCAACAGCTGCTCGCGGCTGAGCACCCGGCCCGGCTTGTGTAAAAACACCTGCAACAATTTAAATTCCGCCGTGGAGAGCGCCACCACTACCCCGTCCGGGCTAGTTAATTGCCTCTGGGTGAGATCCAGGCTCCAGCCCGCAAAGTGCTGCCGGGCCTGGGCCAAGGGCGGCGCAACCGCCTCAGGTTGGGCCTGCTCGGCAGCGGGTGCCTGCATCTGGCTGCGCCGCAACAGGCTGCGCACCCGGGCTAATAACTCCCTGGGTTCGAAGGGTTTCACCACATAATCATCGGCCCCCAGCTCCAGCCCCACCACTCGGTCAAAGGCCTCCCCCCTAGCGGTGAGCATTAAAATCGGCAGGCTGGACTGAGCGCGCAGGCGACGGCACAGGCTAAAGCCATCCTCCCCCGGCAGCATCACATCCAGTATCACCAGGTCAAAAGGCGCCGCCGCCATGGCCGCATCCATAGCAATGCCGGACAACACCGGCGTGCAGGCGAGGTTAAATTGCTGCAGGTAATCCTTTATAAGCTGGCCGATGTCAGGGTCGTCATCCACCACCAAAATATGGGCGCTTGGGGTCATAGGGGCTCGCAAAAAGAGTAAACGCTTGCCGCCAAGCATAGTGCATGGCCGCCACGCCGAGTGTGTGGGGTTTGTATCAGCTTTGATACACAGGGGTTAAGGCTTGAGCGCCGCCCGTTGCAGGCGAATAATGGGCCATTTTCTCCCCATTGAGTTGCCCCATGCACGATTCTGACGCCGCCGCTATTTCCGCCTTAATTCAACAGCAACCTGTGGCGGCCCTCGCCACTTTGCACCTACCCGCTTCCGCCACAGCAGCAGAGCCCGCCGTTTCCATGGTGCCCTTTGCC
>DAOQGS010000753.1:0-1784 GCA_035338675.1 Cellvibrionaceae bacterium | reverse complement strand
GATAAGGCGCTGATCATCGGCGATCTCAACGCCTACGCCCAGGAAGACCCGGTGTTCGAGCTCACCAGTCACGGCTATATCGACCAGGTAGGGGCCTTTAACAGCTTTGGTTATTCCTATGTGTTCGACGGCGCGGCGGGCCGCCTCGACCACGCCATCAGCAGTGCGGCTTTAAGCCCCTGGGTGGCGGGGGTTAAACACTGGCATATCAATGCCGATGAACCCTCCATCATCGATTACAACCTGGAGTTCAAACAGCCCGCGTGCCCCGCCTGCGGCCCGGACTATTACACCCCGAGTGTTTATCGCTCCTCCGATCACGACCCGGTGATTGTCGGCTTAAACCTCAATGATATCGACGGCGATGGGCTCACCGACGCCCAAGAGGCGAGCCTCGGCACTAACCCGCAGGATCTGGATTCAGACGATGACGGCCTGGCCGATGGCAGCGAAGACGCCAACCACAATGGCCAGGTGGACGCCGGTGAAACCAACCCCACCCGACCAGACACCGATGGTGATGGCCTGCAGGATGGCACCGAGCGGGGCATCACGACTGCCGTGGCCGACCCAGACGGGGCAGGGCCACTGCTGGGAACTAATGTCAGTCTATTCCAGCCGGACTTGGAACCGGCCTTCACTACCAACCCCACCAATGCCGATACCGACGGCGACGGCAGCCCCGACGGAATTGAAGATAACAACCACAATGGCCGCTTGGACGCCGGGGAATACGACCCCCTAAGCGCCAGCTCCCACCCCGAGCCCGCCACCAGCCGCCAAGTGCCCAGCCTGCCCCTATGGGCCATGGTGTTAATGGGCGGGTTGTTGGTGGGGCAGGCGGGCCGGGTTAAACGGCGGCAGGGCGCGGTGAGCTAGTCCCCCGGAGCGAGGTGCAGTGCAAAATTCCCCTCCTGCGGAGGCAATAAGGTAAGAGTCGGCGGCTGTTTCTCGCCATGGGCAGAGACTAAAATTCCCCTCCTGTGGAGGGGTGCCCCGAAGGGGTGGGGTGGTAGGTCGCTGTACTGTTTTTTGTTAGCAGCCCGCTGCACTCCCATACGCAAAAATAGGTAAAAAGCTGCGCTTCATCCAGGCTACTCATAAGGCCCCCGCCAAATCGCGGGCAATTCCATAATCTAGGGCCGAGTCGCTTTGGGTGTATTAGTAGCTGGCCAGTCTCAATCGCACTCCCCCCGGCGGGCAAAAAAGTTTCACGGCCGCTGTTAAGCAATCCACAAACCTGTACAATCCCCGCCCCCCGCTGGCGCCCCGCAAAGAGCGCAGATAACCCTCAATTTTATTTATCTCCACCCCACCTATGCGGTTAACGTGCATACAGCTTGCTGGCTTTAAGTCCTTCGTTGAGCCCACCGCGCTGAATTTTGTCGGCAATCGCACGGCTATAGTGGGGCCCAACGGCTGCGGCAAATCCAATGTGATCGACGCGGTGCGCTGGGTGATGGGGGAGTCCTCCGCCAAGCATCTGCGCGGCGATGCCATGACCGATGTGATCTTCAACGGCTCCAATAGCCGCAGGCCCCAGGGGTTTGCCAGCGTGGAGCTGATCTTTGATAACAGTGAGCAGCGCCTTAGCGGCCAATACGCGGGCCTTAAGAGCCTCGCCATCAAGCGCCGCTTAAGCCGGGACGGCGACAACCAGTTTTTTATCAATGGCGAAAAATGCCGCCGCCGGGACGTCACCGATCTGTTCAGCGGCACCGGCCTCGGCCCCCGCGCCTACGCCATCATCGAACAGGGCACCATCGCCCGCCTTATCGACGCCA
>DAOQGS010000752.1:0-1792 GCA_035338675.1 Cellvibrionaceae bacterium | reverse complement strand
AGCCATATTGTGTATCTCCCCCTGAACGCTGGCGATAATGGATCAACAAAATTAGCTTCTGGTGAGCGCGTAAAAACGACCAGGTACGGCCTTCAATACTGAAGTCGTGTATGTGTGCCAGCTCCTGCACACCCACAGGCAAACAGAGGTGGTGTTGAATTAATGGCAGGTTGGGTTGCAGGGGGTATGGGGCCGGGTTGCGCATTTAATGCTCCCATTTTAAGTCCATGGTTTACTGCAGTTATCAAAGCTTTTTAGTGTTCTAAGGTCGATGAGGACCTTGGTTGGTAAAGAAGTTGTAGGGCGCGCTAGCCATAGTCTTCGGCCAACTGCCTCAGCGCGGCATAATAACCCTGCTCAAATAACACACTATCGGCCAACCGTAGGTCTTGTACCCATTCATCACCAGCCCATGAAAAATGCACTTTGCGGGCATGATTTTTTAACGAGTATCCGGGCAATACATAGTCGCGGCTGAGGCTTAGTGGTTCACCCTCGATGGTTTTGGCATATTTGAAGACCACTTGACTGCGCAAGCTTAGGTGGTGCGTGTGTTCAAAGTGGCGCTCTAGAGCGGTAATTAATGGCTTAAGGCCCATGACCGGTAATTCAAGCTGGGTACCCCCAAGCCAAAACCTGTCGTTGTTTCCAAACGCGTCAATTGCGCTTTGATAGGTGGTGACAAAGATGAAGTAACCGCCTTCCAACAACGTCACATAATGCTTGCCGGTTTGGGTGGTGGGGTCATCTGCCAGGAAATGCAGGATGATTCTTGGGTCACTTAAAACCTGCTCAGGCTGGATTGGATAAATATATTGCACGCCTGTTGTCTACTCCTTGTTATCAATGCCGTTTGATCGTTCGCTTTTAATTCAGCTAGTTAGCACCTGTGCGCGTGAGGGGTGTATTGCAGTTTATCAATGCCCATCTTGAGCAGACACCCCAGCACGCTCTAGGAAATATCATATCGAGCCACAGCTTTGCACTCTTGTATAAAACCCATGAGTTCAGGCGTCTACCCACTTATCCCGCCGTCACACAATTTCCGCACTAGGTTACCAGAGATTCTAAAACTTAGGAATCCTAGGTAAAAAAGCTTACGCATCCACTGAAGATCGCTGCCTTCCTAAACGAGGGCAAACCATGTCCGTTTTTGCGAAACGATTGAAAGAAATTCGGAAACTGAGGGGATTATCGCAAGAGAAACTTGGAACGCTGGCAGGTATCGACGAAGCCTCTGCCAGCGGGAGAATGAATCATTATGAACGCGGAAGGCATGAGCCCGACTTCACTATGGTCGAGCGCTTGGCCAGCGTATTAAACGTTCCAGAAGCCTATTTTTATGCCAAAGACGACGAGATGGCCCAACTGCTCCAACTTTGGCCACGACTCAAAAAGGCACAGCGACAAGCCATCAGCACATTGTTCGAGGAGTTAGCAGCTCCTTAGCGGGAGTCCATTTTTGGCCTGAGGTGAGAGGTGCGGCAACCTAGCTGGGTCCCCTCTGCAGTGCATGTCTAATAGATTCCCCTACCAATGACACAATCAAACCGCTTGAAAAGTCCGCTTGTAACCCATTGATTTTAAAGGGGCTGAATTTGAGGTGTTAGCGGACTTCCTATTTTGGTGCACAGGAGAATTCGGAGAATAATACCGAGGAGAGAGAAAAAAACGCCGAAATGTTTAAAAAATAGGCGCCAATTGGAATTGGAAAAAATCCTCGAAAACCTGCAAATCTCCGCAGAAATACGCATTAACACACAATAAAAAACCCCAACTGCCTCCAGTTGGG
>DAOQGS010000751.1:0-1800 GCA_035338675.1 Cellvibrionaceae bacterium | reverse complement strand
TTGGCAAATTCAACGACGCCAGAGCGAGTAAGGTAATTTTTCAGAGGTTCCTTAACCTAAAAACCGCAGTTGAACTCGTAGCGAGGCTGCCTAAGGCGCCCATATTCAGCGCCTCAGCCGCCGCAGTAGAGTTCAAGTGCGGTTGTTAGGTTTTAGGATGCTTAGGGTTTAGTCTCAATCTGTGACTATTTTGAACGGCACAGGTACATCCTTTGTGGCTGCGGAGCGGGTTTTTCAGACTTAATCAAGCGCTGTTGAATGAGTGAATTTTCTCACGCGATTAATCGACCAGCTGCGCGCTGGGTAGCGAAATTAGTTACTCCAACTGTGGGTTTCAGTTCGCACCTGGCTGCACCATGCGTAGAGGGCGTCATAGAGCACCAAGCCCTGCGCCAATAAGGCCTGGTCATCCTGGAAGTTATGGGATAACCCCAGTGATATGGCCAATAGGCCTGCGCACTGAGGTGCAAGCTCATGTCGATCCGTATCCGCACCGCGCACAATGACGGCTAGATCCAGCAGCGCAGGATCAGTCAGGCCATACCGTTTGATAAAGGTATCGAAGCTGCACTCTTCACCTACATGGGTGAGCTCAACACCGGGCACATCAAAGGGAATCGCACCCGTGCGCTGTGCCTCGCTTAATACTTGATGCGCCGGTACATACAAAAACTCCGGCTCTTTATCGATAAAACGCGTGATCAACCAGGGACATGCAATGCGGTCGATCTTCGGGCGTTCACGGGTAATCCACTTCATCACTCACCTCACACCAGTGTGTTGATACCAGACAGTTTTACCGCCAACCCGATCAGCGCGCACAGGCCAATGACCTGGATGATCGAGCGCTTGAATGTGAAGAGGGCAAGGGCTGCGCCTAAGGCAATCATGACGGACATCCAATCCAAGCTGCCACTAAAGCCGTTTGGCCAGAGCACGTGATAACCGAAGAATAGGGCGAGGTTTAAAATTACCCCGACAACGGCGGCGGTGATGGCGGTGAGGGGGCCGGTAAATTTCATCTCGCCATGGGTGGATTCCACTAAGGGGCCGCCCGCTAGGATAAAAATAAAGGAGGGTAAAAAGGTAAACCAGGTTACCAGCACAGCCGCCACGGCGCCCGACATAAACAGGTTATCCGGGCCAAAAACGGCTTTTACATAACCCCCGACAAAAGCCACAAAGGCCACCACCATAATGAGCGGGCCGGGAGTGGTTTCGCCGAGGGCCAAGCCATCAATCATTTGGGTGGGGGTTAACCAGGCGTAGGTGCCTACCGCACCCTGATAAACATAGGGAAGTACCGCATAGGCACCGCCAAACGTCAGCAGCGCCGCTTTGGTAAAAAACCAGGCCATTTGGGTTAGCGTGCCTTCCCATCCCTGTGTCGCAATCAGAATCCCCATGGGCACCGCCCAGAGAATAGCGCCTACGCTGCTTATTTTAGCCAGGTGTGCCCAGCCAAAGCGGGCGTGGTAGGGGCTTGGTGTATGGTCGTCGATCAGGGCGGCGCCGAAGGATTTTTCCGCCTTGCCATGGCCGCCTCCGGCATTAAAGTATCCGGGGGCAACTCGCCCGCCAATATAGCCAATCATGGCGGCAAGGATGACGATAAGGGGAAACGGCACATTCAACGCAAAAATAGCCACAAATGCCGCTGCGGCTATACCCCAGAGCAGATTGTTTTTGAGCGCTCGCGACCCGATCCTGTGGGCGGCCTGAACCACGATGGCGGTTACGGCGGGTTTAATGCCGTAAAACAAACCGGCCACCCAGTTAATTTCCCCGAAGGCGATATAA
>DAOQGS010000750.1:0-1808 GCA_035338675.1 Cellvibrionaceae bacterium | reverse complement strand
TGCCGCTCCGCAGGGCGGCCAGGTTGTGGCTGGGCAAGGTGTTATTGAACAGGCGGAAAAAGAAACCCGCATTCAGCAGGCCAGTGACCGCCTAAGCATCGACTGGAAAAGCTTTGATGTTAATGGTGATGAGAGGGTGCAATTCATTCAGCCCAATAGCTCATCAATTGCATTTAACCGGATTCTAAGCAATAAAGGCTCGTTAATTCAGGGGCGAATTGATGCCAATGGGCAGGTGGTATTAATTAACCCTAATGGATTAATTTTCACTGAAGGGGCTAGTGTTAATGCGGGTGGACTAATTGCTTCTGCGTTGCAGATGAACGACCAAGATTATTTAAACGGTAAATTCACTTTAAACGCTTTGGAAGGTAGTGAAGGCCGGGTTATTAACTCTGGTTTGTTAAACGCTGCGACGGGCGGGAATATTAGTTTGCTTGGCCAGAGTGTAGAGAACAAGGGGCTAATAAGCGCGCAATTAGGTAGCGTGAGCTTGGCGGCTGGGAAGGAGGCAGTATTAACCTTTGAGCCCAATGGATTGGTTGGAGTGAGGGTAACCGAAGCGGTTTTACAAAAAGATTTGGGAGTGGATGCGGCTGTAGTAAACAGCGGTGATATAAAAGCTGAAGGCGGTAAAGTTTTAATAACTGCTAGTACGAGTAAAGACATATTTAGTAAAGCCGTAAATATTGGTGAGTTAACTGCAGCTAAAAGTGCCGTTGTGAATGATGACGGTAGTTTTACTTTGGACGCGGGTGCGGATATTAAAAATACCGGTACCGTTGACGTAGCTTCCCATGCTGTGGCCGGCGAGGTTGTACTTATTGGTGACAATATTAGCCACCAAGGGCGTATCATTGCCGATAGTGAAACAACCAATGCAGGCCGGGTTGAGCTTGTTGCAAAAAATAAAAGCGAAATCAAAGATGATGGAGTCGTAACTGCAGTTGCGCAATCGCAAGGTAAAGGCGGCGACATAAAAATATTGGGTGATAAGGTAGGTGTATTTAATAGCGCCAAAGTAGATGCATCTGGTGCAAATGGTGGAGGGCAGGTTCTACTCGGCGGTGACCGAACTGGTGAAAATCCGCTTATTAAAAATGCACAATTTTTATTTGTTGGGGATAAAACTGAAATCAAAGCCAATGCGACTCAAAGTGGCGATGGGGGGAGACTAATTGCATTTGCGGAAGACGCCGCCCGTATATATGGGCAGTTCAATGCCGCAGGCACAGCGGAGGGGTATGGTGGGTTCGTTGAGACATCTGGTCTTAATCATTTAGATCTTGAATCTACCCCTAATGTGGGTGGCGCGCTGAATAAAAATGGGTTGTGGCTCATTGATCCAGCTAATATTTCAATTGTCACGGGATCGACTGAATCTACAGATGGAGCGGGGGATATTAACAACCCTTATACTAATCCAATCGAAAATGGTAAGTATTCAACTGCAAGCATTGGTGCAAATATAATTCGTGACGCCCTGAATAAGGGAGGCGATGTTTATATAAAAACAGGTAGATCCACCTCAAATATTACCGTGGCGGATACCGATGGCAATATTACCGTAAATGCAACAAGCATCACTACCTCAAGCGCTAATAACTCGACTCTGTACTTGGATGCGGGGCGTAATATAACCTTTAATGATGCCAATAATTATCAATTTTCGCTTTCTAATTCAAACGGCAAGTCTCTTTCCTTGGGGTTATTTGCCGGTAAAGATATAGATTTTAAGTCTGCAACAATTATCACTAACGGCGGCGATATCAAAATAGGCAGTTCCCAAGTTCCTATTGGTGGCACCG
>DAOQGS010000749.1:0-1809 GCA_035338675.1 Cellvibrionaceae bacterium | reverse complement strand
CCGGTACTATTACCCCCGTAGCCCGTTTAGAACCGGTATTTGTCGGCGGCGTAACGGTGAGTAACGCCACCTTACACAATAAGGATGAAATTAATCGTTTAGGAGTGTGTATTGGCGATAGCGTAATTGTGCGCAGGGCGGGGGATGTCATTCCGCAAATTGTTGCGGTGGTGTTAGAGCGCCGCCCCAGCGATGCAAAACCTATCGAATTTCCCAAACACTGCCCCTGCTGCGGCAGCGATTTATACGAAGATCAAACGGATGTAGCCATTCGCTGCATCGCCGGTAATCTGTGCCCGGCGCAAAATAAAGAGGCCATCAAACACTACGCCAGCCGCCAAGCCATGGATATTGAAGGCCTGGGGGAAAAATTAGTGGAACAATTGGTGGATGCCGGTTTGGTGCGCAGTATTGCCGATATTTATGAACTCACCCGCGCGCAATTGGCAGGTCTTGAACGCATGGGGGAAAAATCCGCCGATAATTTATTGGCGGCCATTGCAGAGAGTAAAAAAACTACTCTGGCGCGTTTTTTATTCTCCTTGGGTATTCGCGAAGTGGGCCAGGCAACGGCTGTGAATTTGGCCAATTATTTTAAAGATATAAATGCGCTGCAGGCGGCAAGCCTGGAGGATTTACAAAAGGTGCCGGATATAGGCCCGGTGGCGGCGGGATTTATCGTGGAATTTTTTGCCGAGGAAAAAAACCGCCAGTTAGTGGCGGATCTGCTTGCGCGCGGTATTGATTGGCCAGCCATCACCACCAACACTAGTGCACCTTTGGCTGGGCAAACCTGGGTATTAACCGGCAGCCTCAGCCAATTAACCCGCGATGAGGCTAAAGAGCGTTTGCAGGCTTTGGGCGCTAAGGTGGCCGGTAGTGTATCGGCTAAAACCCACTGTGTAGTGGCGGGGGAGGCGGCAGGTTCCAAGCTTGCCAAAGCCCAGGAACTTAATATCCGCATTTTGGATGAAAACGAACTTTTAGCGCTGCTGAATAATCCGCCCAGTTAGTTTTTCTCGGGCGCGAACACAAAGGTCAAAAACCACTAGGGTTGGCAATTTTATGGCAAATTCAACGACGCCAGAGCGAGTAAGGTAATTTTTCAGAGGTTCCTTAATTTAATGGGAAGGTTTAAGTGATGGTTAACCCACGCGCGGCGCGCTTATTGCTCGGTATGTTGCTCTGTTTATGGTTGCAGGCCTGCGCCACTGCCACGCCCACCAACCGGCAAAATATTTGTGCTTTATTTGAAGAAAAATCCGGTTGGTACAAGGATGCGAAAAAAGCAGCGGATAAATGGCAATCTACCGTGCCGATTATTATGTCTATCATGTATCAAGAATCCGCCTTTGTAGCCAAAGCCCGGCCCGCCCGCACGAAAATTCTCTGGGTCATCCCAGGCCCGCGCCCGTCCGATGCCTATGGTTACCCCCAGGCGCGGGATAATACCTGGGACTGGTATCAAGAAAAAACCGGCCATTACAGCGCCCGCCGCTACGATTTTGCCGACGCGGCGGATTTTATCGCTTGGTATAATTTTCAGTCCAATCAAATGGCCGGTATTGCATTAACCGATGCGTTTAATTTGTATTTGGCCTACCACGAAGGGCAGGGCGGCTTTAAACGCGGCACCTATAAAGGCAAAAATTGGCTGCTCAATACCGCTAAAACCGTTGCCGCGCGAACTGCAAATTACGATGCACAATTAAAAAATTGCCAAGCTGAGTTAGAACGCAAGCGCGGTTGGTTTTAACCGAGGTTTTTAGGGAACCTCTGAAAAATGTAGGCGGCGAAGCTCTGGTCAGG
>DAOQGS010000748.1:0-1809 GCA_035338675.1 Cellvibrionaceae bacterium | reverse complement strand
GCCGCGAGGCACTCAATGCGCTGCAGAATAATCCCCCCGCCTATGATTTAGTGCTGTGTGATTGGGATATGCCGGAATTAACCGGTCTTGAAGTACGCAAGCAAATTAAGCAGCTGGCCAAATTCCAAGACACCCATTTTATGATGGTAACCTCCATTAGCGAGGCGGCCAAAATTCGCGAGGCCATTGGCCAGGGCATAACGGATTACATCGTTAAGCCCATAGATACCGCCACCTTGGAGAAAAAAATCCGCGTCGCACTAGGTTGGGATCTGCCGGAGGACGATAAACAACCGCAGGCAGCCGGGTAGGCTGCGGCCAGCCTTGCACTAGCCGCGGTTTGTTAACCTTTGGCGATGGGTTTACCCACTTCGACGATTTTCAGCGTGTTAGTACCGCCCACCACATTGGCCACATCGCCCTTGGAAATAATCACCAAATCCCCTTCCCGCACCACACCGCGCGCCACCAACTTACCCACCGCCCACTCGTTGGCATCGACGTAGTTCACTGTATCGCTATCAAACCGAATCGTCTCAACACCGCGATACAAGGCAGCGCGGCGCAGGGAGTTTTCGTGGCGGGAAAAGGCAAACACTGGCAGATGGGTACCATAACGGCTCATCAATAATGGTGTCGAGCCGGTCTCCGTCAAGCAAATAATGGCTTTAACACCAGGCATATTGTTGGCGGTATGCATGGCCGCCTGGGCGATAGCCTGGTCGATTGCCATATGTTTTGGCATAGCGCGGCTAAGCGGCTTATTGGACTGCGGGTGTTTTTCCGCTCCAACGATGATGCGCACCATGGCCTCTACCGTTTCCACCGGGAACTGCCCGGCTGCGGTCTCGGCCGACAACATCACTGCATCGGTACCATCTAATACCGCGTTGGCCACGTCAAACACTTCGGCGCGAGTGGGCAGCGAACTGCTGATCATAGACTCCATCATCTGGGTGGCCGTAATTACACCGCGATTGAGGGTGCGGGCGCGGTCGATGATGTGTTTTTGCACACCGATCAGAGCAGCGTCACCAATCTCAACGCCCAAGTCACCGCGCGCAACCATAACCGCATCGGAGGCCATGATGATGTCATCTAATACTTCGTCACTCTCCACCGCCTCAGCCCGCTCGATCTTGGCCACCAGGGCAATATCGCCACCTGCTTCCTTGACCAAGCGACGGGCCAGATGCATATCATCGGCACTGCGGGGGAAGGATACAGCCAGGTAATCCACACCAATGGCTACGGCCGTTTTGATATCCGCAAGATCTTTATCGGTCAGGGCTGGCGCTGTTAAACCGCCCCCTTGACGGTTGATACCCTTGTTGTTGGATAACTTGCCGCCGACGGTCACTTCACAAAAAATCTTCGGGCCAACCACAGATTCAACTTTAAATACTACGCGGCCATCATCGAGCAACAGCAGATCCCCGGCGACCACATCGTTGGGCAACTCTTTATAGTCAATGCCTACACAATGCTGGTCACCGGCATCCTTAGGCAGGGATGCATCCAGTACAAATTTGTCACCTACGGCTAATTTAATTGGGCCATTGGCAAAACGCGAAATACGGATCTTAGGCCCCTGCAAATCACCCAACACAGCCACATAAACATTGTGTTTCGCGGCAAGCTCGCGCACTAACTGGCAGCGCTGCAAATGATCTTCCGGGCTGCCGTGGGAAAAATTCAAGCGTACAACATTCACTCCTGCCACTATCAAGCGCTCCAACACACCGGGTTCATCCGAAGCCGGGCCCAATGTGCTTACAATTTTTGTACGTCTAATCATTTTTTTCTCCA
>DAOQGS010000747.1:0-1811 GCA_035338675.1 Cellvibrionaceae bacterium | reverse complement strand
CAATGTGCGGGAGTGAAATTCCCGCCGGTAGAGAATAAACACCACCGTGGCAACCGCAGCCACAAATACATAATCATTTAAAAGCCAGGCTAAAACCGCCAGCGAAAAATAAAAGGCCCGCAGGCCTTCGTTGTAACTGATGCCCGCTAAATCAATCACTTTTGCCACATGGCGAACATAATCATCCGCGGCGCTCCCCTGAGCGTCAGGAGCAGTGTCTACCGGCGCAGCCCCCAATAAAATGGCGCAAAAACCGTATTGGCGCATGGACCAGGTGAAGGTAAAAAAGGCGTATACGTGAATCATTAGCAGCAGCATAATTTTAAATTGCAGCTGTAATGTGGTGGTAGTAGGCGGCACACCGGGTATGGTGAGCCCCATATCCAAAACTTTTTCCGCCGAAGCAAGTAAAGTAAAAACACCGGCAATTACAAATATGGAGGTGGAAGCGAGAAAACTGGCATTGCGCTCAAGGTTTGCCAGCAGCGCCGCATCGCTGATGCGGTTTTCCCGCGTCAACATGGCGCGCATCCAATTCTTGCGGTAACAATGCAAAACCGACGCAATGCAAAAGTCTTTTTTCGCTCGCCGGCGGGCAAAATTGCTGTAGCCCACCCAGGCTAGCATTAACCACAACACGCCTAACAACTCTACATGGCTAATTGCAATTTCAGCCGTTGCTGCCACCTTGCCCCCTTTAGATTTATTGGTGATTTTTTGCCATTCATTAAACAGCGCGCGTAATTCAACCCGGCCCCCAAGCAAGCTCTTAAACCGCCACTAAGGATGCTCCGAGCCTGCAACCTAGGCTTTGTTCAACTAAGGTTTTTAGGATTATTACTGAAATTGCCGCTCTGGCGTCGTATGATGCCCCATCGAGCCCTAATTAAGAGATTTCCCTATGAATTCTGCTGTGCATCCAGCGTTTAGCCTGCTTTCTACACAACCCGTCCCCGCCATGAACATCTGGGTTGAAGAGTACCAGCACAATAAAACCGGCGCCCAGCACATTCATATTCGCGCAGATAACCCGGAAAACGTATTTCTCGTCGCCCTGCGCACGGTGCCTAAGGATTCTACCGGCGTGGCGCACATTCTAGAGCATACCGCGCTCTGTGGCAGCCAACGCTACCCGGTGCGGGACCCGTTTTTTATGATGACCCGCCGCTCCCTCAACACCTTTATGAACGCCTTCACAAGTTCCGACTGGACGGCCTACCCCTTCGCCTCCATTAACCGCAAAGACTTCAGCAATTTATTGGGGGTTTATTTAGATGCGGTGTTTTTCTCCCGCTTAGACCCATTAGATTTTGCCCAAGAGGGCCACCGCCTGGAATTTAGCGAGGCGGGCAACGCCAATTCCGACTTGGTGTACAAAGGCGTGGTGTACAACGAGATGAAAGGCGCCATGAGTTCGGTGCCCTCTCAACTCTGGCAAACCCTTACCAAATACCTCTTCCCCACCACCACCTACCACCACAATTCCGGTGGCGACCCAGAAGCCATCACCGACCTCACCTATGAACAACTGGTGAGCTTCTACCGCACCCACTACCACCCCAGCAACGCCATCTTTATGACCTATGGGGATATCAGCGCCTTTGAACAC
This sequence comes from Cellvibrionaceae bacterium, assembly GCA_035338675.1. Taxonomy (GTDB): domain Bacteria; phylum Pseudomonadota; class Gammaproteobacteria; order Pseudomonadales; family Cellvibrionaceae; genus CAMCXE01. The sequence continues at coordinate 202 of DAOQGS010000747.1, read as the reverse complement.
CAAAGCAAATTTGAAGAGCTGGCCCTGCAGCACTTTGAGCGCTCCGACCACATCATTCACGTGCCCGATGAAAAACGCTACTTTGCGCCGGTAAAAGTGCAGGAGTATTACCCACTAAACGAAGACGACCTGAGCGAAAAAACCCATGTGGTGCTCGCCTGGCTGCTGGGCCAATCCACCAATTTAGAAGATGTATTAGTGG
>DAOQGS010000746.1:0-1818 GCA_035338675.1 Cellvibrionaceae bacterium | reverse complement strand
GGAGTAAAAACATCTCGCGCATAAACATCGTAAATTTCCCCGCTTCCAGTCTCGCCGCCAAGTTAAAAATCACATTCTTTGCAGAGCTGTGATTAATCCTTGAATTCGCATTCGCTCGTCGGATGGCGCTTCGCTTATACAACCTACGAGTAACGATTATTTCCTTTGCGGAGATTGCGAGCGTTGGGCATTGTTGCCCAACTTACGGGCTAAATTAGTGCGAATTACGCGTTATTTAAAAACCTGAAAATCTTTGATCGTCTCAACATTATAAGTGCCGCCACATTGATCCGAACCAATAATATTTACACTGTAATTTTCCTTGAAGGCTGCCATTGCATGCGAATATAACAATGCACCTCTCGGCTGCTCATTAAGGTCAATATAAAATTCAAAATCATTTCCTGGGCAATTATCTAGCGAGCGAGGACCATTAATCGTGATGTAAACACCTCCCGATGGGGCGGGGGTCGCCAGCATATGCACTCGGACTATTTTTACACCTTGCGCAACACTTGCTTGCAAGTGAGACGAGGCTAGAAAAAAAAGAGGGAGGATTAACCGAAATACTTTATTCATTAAATTTACCAAAAATCAGATTGAATTTGTGGGTGCGCCTATACCCTTCCCCGCAATGCCCTCAGTCGCAACTTCAAAAGCCTAGAGAGAAACATGCAATTGCTTGCATGCATAATTAAGTGAAAGCCCGGCGGCGGGGGTCCACCCCCGCCTTACCGAACACTCTCCCCTAGAGAACTCTTAAAAAACGAAAAACAATTACTGGCAGGCCTCGCAATCTGGATTATCCAGTGAACAGGCCTTAGGCACTGGTGCAGGCGCGGCAGCTTCCACCGCGGCTGAAGCATTAAACCCGCCGCCCATATCGCTGCTCACCGCATTTAAAGTGCCCTGGGCCACGGTGGATTTTTCCGTGGTGGTGGCGGATAAGGCACGCAGGTAATAGGTGGTTTTAAGGCCGCGGAACCAGGCCATGCGGTAGGTTAAATCCAGTTTTTTGCCATTGGCGCCCGCTATGTACAGGTTCAGGCTTTGCGCCTGGTCGATCCACTTTTGGCGGCGGCTGGCGGCGTCTACTATCCAGCGCGGTTCTACCTCAAAGGCGGTGGCGTATAGGGCTTTTAAATCGTCTGGGATGCGGTCGATTTTGGTGAGGGAGCCTTCGTAGTATTTCAGGTCGTTCACCATCACGCTGTCCCACAGGCCGCGATCTTTTAAGTCGTGTACCAGGTAGGGGTTGGCCACGGTGAATTCGCCGGAGAGGTTGCTCTTCACATAGAGGTTTTGGTAGGTGGGCTCGATGGATTGGCTCACCCCGGTGATGTTGGCGATGGTGGCGGTGGGGGCAATGGCCATCACGTTGGAGTTGCGCATACCCTGGGCTTTAACTTTGGCGCGCAGGCTGGCCCAGTCCAGGGTTTGGCTTTGGTCTTGGTCTATGTACTTTTCGCCACGGTTTTTAGCCAGCAAGGCGATGGAGTCGATGGGCAGTATGCCTTGGTCCCACAGGGAGCCTTTAAAGCTGGAGTAGCTGCCGCGCTCTACTGCTAGGTCGGAGCTTGCGGCTATAGCGTGGTAGCTGACGGCTTCCATGCTGCGGTCGGCAAATTCCACGGCTGCGTCGCTGCTGTAGGGCAGGCGCATTTGGTAGAGGGCGTCTTGAAAGCCCATGATGCCAAGGCCCACCGGGCGGTGGCGCAGGTTGGAGTTTTTGGCGGTGTCCACGGCGTAGTAGTTGATGTCGATCACGTTATCGAGCATACGTACGGCGGTTTTGATGGTGGCGGCGAGTTTGGCTTC
>DAOQGS010000745.1:0-1819 GCA_035338675.1 Cellvibrionaceae bacterium | reverse complement strand
AGAAATGGAATTGCACCCCGTGATAACCGAATCTGTGTTTAGCGGTATCACCCAATGTCATAGCCATTAAATGCCAGCGCGGTCGTCACATCGATGCCGATTCTAGGCGGGAATAGCGGTGCATGGCAATCTCAGGTGCGTTAACTTTTGCAGCTTTTTAGCGATCGCTACACCCGGCTTGGGAGTTTTCAAAACTGCTTTCAGCATGGGGCTGGCAGCAGGGCTATAGTGGATCACTCGTAGGTCTTAGTCGGAGGCGAATATCGCGCTGCCATGTGCGACTTTTGTTGAGCTAAGTCTTTATAATGCGGGCACTATTTTAATAAGAGCGGGCTTTAGGTGATGTTATGTGGAAGCTGTTAGGTTGGCCATTAGCATTTGCCGCAGCGGTGGGGGCCTATTGGCTGCATGTGCAGGGGCAAAAACGTGAGCGTGCCTTGCAGGATCAATTGCAGGTGCAGCAGCAGCTGGTGGCGCAAGTCAGCAACCGCTTAACGGTGGTTGAAGCCCAGTACGCTATCTATCGGGCCAAACAAGAAAAAGACGCCAAAGAGCGCGAATTGCGCGAGCGGGAGGTGCGCGAGAGCGATCACGGGGCGCCGCGCACACCGGTGGCCAGTGAACACCCGCCCGCCGCCAATCGCACACCCGCCGAACCCTATGAAGAACCCCTCGATGAAACCCGCGAGGATACCCGCCCGCGCCGCAACGCCAGCCCCGCCCGCAGTATTGGCAATGGGATTAATTCCATCATCGACCGCCTGCGCGATGGGTTTAATAATTAGTCATGCACACTAAGCGCATTGTCGAACTGAGTTTTCTCGCCCTATTCGCGCTTGGCGTGGGGATATCCCTCGTCATTCACCAGAGCTACGACCAATGGCTAAGTCAGCTGGTACAGGCCAGCGGCAGCAAGGTTGCCGGTGGGCCCTTAGTGCTCAACGACCTTAAATGGCAGGCCGCCGAGCAGACCCTGAGCCTCTCTGGAGGCCAATGGTTTGAGCAGGCCCGCGCCAGCGAGGCCTGGCTCAGCCTGCCCGCCGCCCGCTGGCCAGTAGCCGCCGATGCCTGGCAGGGTGCGCAGTTTCACAGTGAGCGGTTTGTCCTTGCGCATCTGCAGGTTCACCTGCGCCAAGAGGGCTTGAGTAGCAATTTAAATCGCCTGATGAAACAGGTGGAATCTGTGCAGATCACACCGGAAAAACTCAGCCGCGGCAAAGAACCCCTGTTATTTACGGTAGACCAGGTGGTCTTTAGCGACCTGCAAGTTGAATTCACCACGCTTAAACATGGTGTTTTGCGCTGGCATATCGAGGAATTAACGCTTACGCCAACACCGCGCAATCAGCCCTTTGATGTGTTGTTACAGCAGGTAACCCGCGCGTTATTAGCCGAATTGAAAACTCAAACTACCCAGCAACTGCTGACCCTCACGGAAGCCAGCCAACCCTCAGGCGATAGTCCGCCTAGCAATGAACAGTGACGAATCTACAGCGATGAAAAAATGGTTAATAGTAAGTGCCAGCTGTGTACTCAGCCTGGCTGCTGCCCTGCCTATGGCCGTGGGGCTGGGCTTGGAGCCCGTGGTGAATCTGTTGGTGAGCGGCCTGACGACCCAGACGGCCCTGGGCCTCGCCGATAGCCGCTTTGAGCGCGGCTATGCCAACAGCCAGCTCAGCCTGACTTTTAAACCGCTGCTTGATGGCGCACCGCAGTCCTTGCAGCTGGTGGTGCATTTTAAGCACGGCCCGCTGCTGGTTGGCGCCGGTTTAGAGCTGGGGCTGCTGGGTGTGACGGCGCAGCTTAAAGCCAACCCGAC
>DAOQGS010000744.1:0-1827 GCA_035338675.1 Cellvibrionaceae bacterium | reverse complement strand
TAATAGTGCAGGCCCCGCAAATTTGCGCTTCGTTAAGGGGCGCAGGTTCGTGTATAGCGTAGACGCGGGGTTGCCTTATTCATTTAATGGTTATGCTGAAAGCTTTTTTGCAAAGCCGCACACAATACTGGCGTTTGTCGATTTATTTTTCACTGCTTTGCGTGCGCGCTACTTTGCTGCCAATAATTCTGCGTTTTTTTCGGTAAAAAATACACTTTGCATACACTGGCATAGCGATTGCCAGGGTTTTGGGCGCCATTTATTTGCCGCCTTCCATGGGCTACGCCAGTTTCATCTGAGTGGCGAGCGTATGTGGGGGATGTAATTCTTGGCTTTTAGCCAAACGTGCCAGTTGTAATTAGCTATAGGCATTTGAGCAATTTTTTAGGGCTGATGTATTTAGGGTGGTCGATGGTAGCGGCTGGAATTGATCAAGGCGGAGGCAGGTTAGTTTCTTTGAATGAGATAGAGCTTAAGGCCAATGATTCTGCGTTTAGTATACGCGGCCACACATTTCGTCTGGATGAGTTGGTCAATCCCCTATTGTATGACCCGGTGCAGCAAGATCGCTGGGCGACTCTTTTGCAAACCGCAGCGCCATATCCCCATTTAAACGTGATGGATTGGTTTAATAAGGATTTTTTAAACTTAATTTTGGAAGAGTTTGTTTTAAGCAAAAATCTGGATTGGCGAGTTGCTCAAACAGACATGGTGAATTTCCGCCGCAGCGTGTTGGGTGAATATTTAGGCCCCGCAACTGAGCTATATTTCACTATTGTAAATTCAGGATGGTTTGTGCAGCTGCTCAGCCAAATCAGCGGTGTTGGCGATTTGATTGTGGATCATTCTCGCTACGGGGGTGGCATGCATGAAACAGTTAAAGGCGGCTATTTTAGTGTGCACAGCGATTTTAACCGGCATGTAACTACCGGTTTAACGAATAAAATGGTGTTTATTACCTACTTGACCCCCGGTTGGCAGCCCGACTGGGCAGGCGAGTTGGAGCTGTGGGATAAAGACAATAAACAATGCATTACCAAAATAGCGCCCAATTTTGGCCGTTCAGTTCTTATGCTCAATGGCAAAGGCCATTACCACGGCCACCCTTCGATCTGGAACGCACCTGCCGGTATCCCTCGGCGTTCTGTGGCTAATTATTATTATGTCAATGAATACGCAGCTTTTGACCGCAGCGAACACTACGATTCTATTTATATTTCACCCAATCAATCAGAAAAATTTGTTGCCTTCGTTCGCCCCGTGATTCCACCTCTTATTTGGCAGGCCATTCGTAAAATACTTGGTAGGCCCTAAGCCTCCTTTATTAGCCATGAGTTACAGATGGATTGGCGGATACTGCTCGGCCTATCGTTCTGTTGGAGGTCGCCTGCAATCCCTTTAAGAGAAGGGAATTTGGGGGCGCTCAGATCAATTTATTAGCTTTCCCCATTCACATCCTAATCGACACACACCGCATAATCGAAAAACCCCATCTGGCCACAACGGCCATGCCCTCCGTTTCCTTCACTTAAATTTAGTTATCGCAACAAGCGGGCATCACAGGCCCAGCCCGAGGGTTGCGCCTGTGAACAAATCGGCAAAACTGTGTTACAGCCGCGCAGCCCTTTGGTATCATGCGGGGCTTTGCGCCCTTTTGCCTAGTTAGGCCTGGCCATTGCAGTACTAAGGTATGAGTTTTAACGGGTGGCGCCCCCTGCCGCAGCTGTGGCATGGGTTTTATTGTTTGTGTACATTGAGGATTTTCCATGACGATTTTAGTAACCGGCGGCGCCGGATATATTGGTGCTCACTTGGTCAGGCAGTTGC
>DAOQGS010000743.1:0-1834 GCA_035338675.1 Cellvibrionaceae bacterium | reverse complement strand
TAAGTTTAATTTTTGCCTGATCAATTGCCTGGGAAAGTGCGTGCACCACCTCTTTGCTTTACCGAGCACTAGTCCAATAGCGAGCATCACAGGTTGCTGGCATGGCATTTACGGCAAATCCATAACAGGGCCGTGTTAAATATAGGCTGCTTTGGTTATCCAATTGCATTAGGCGCAGCACTAATAAATTCGCGCGCAGGGAGGGATTGGCTGCAATTTGATTGGGGGATAAATAAGCTGCGCCATCATTTTCGATATAAATATGCAGGGCCTGGGCTGGGCCTGCTACAGCCCTATTGGATGCACTCATATTGCGTGCCCATCCATAAATAGGACTGAGTGGTGAGCTCAGTGTTAGCGGCGTGCAGCCTGTACACAGGTGTTGCATCTGTGCCATGGGCGTGCAACTGGTTAATAGCATGAATGAAGTGAATAAAAACGGGATTGCCCTTATAAACCGCACACTGGCCTGTAACTGTGTGCGCAAGCTATCCATCAGGCCCACCGCTTTAATACCACACCGGTTTCAATATGCTCGGTAAATGGGAATTGATCAAACAGCGCCGCATCAATCACGCGGTGAGTGCGGCTTAACTGCTGCAAATTTTCACTGAGTGTATGGTGATTGCAGGAGATATAAATAATATGGGGAAATTGGCTGATAAAATTTAATGTGGCCGCATCCAAACCCGCTCTAGGCGGGTCAACCAATACACAGCCAAAATGATAATCCTGAAGATTAACACCCTCTAAACGGCGAAATTCCCGTGCGCCGTTTAAGGCTTGGGTCAACTCCTCGCTGGACATGCGGGCGAGGGTAATATTCGTTATTTTGTTGTGCGCCAAATTGTGTTCGGCATCCTGCATGGAAATTTTGGCAATTTCATTGGCCAATACTTTGCGAAAATGCTGGGCGAGTGGCAGCGTAAAATTGCCATTGCCGCAGTAGAGTTCCAATAAATCGCAGCTGCCCAATTGAGCTATCTTGCGCGCTTGGGTATCCGCCCAATTTAACATCTGCGCACAGACCGGGCCGTTGGGCTGAGTAAAAGAATTTTCACTGTGGCGGTAGGTGAATTCCCGGCCATTTATTAAAAATCTCTGCTGCACATAATCCTGGCTTAAAATCTTTTTGCTGCCCCGCGCGCGGCCGATGATATGAATGTTTAACGCTTGGCTTAACTGTTCTGCTGCGTTCGCCCAGGCTTCATCCAGCGCCCGGTGATAAATTAAGCTTGCCAATACCTCGCCATCGGTACTGCTTAAAAATTCGATTTGAAATAATTTGCGGCGCAGTATTTCATTGCCATTAATGGCCGCCATGAGTTTAGGCATGGCGTTATTAATACCTAAGGACGCGGCTGGGAAGGTTTCAAGGGTGTAGGATTTGCGGTTGGAGCCGGGTTCATACATGGCGTATTGGCAACTGTTGTGCTCGTAATCCTGCCAAATTTTAAATTCTGCCCGCATGCGGTAGTGCTTCTCTGGGGAGGCAAACACGGCAATAGGCTGCTGATAAAAGGGTGCCAGGAGGTGGGTAAGCTGAGTTGTTTTGTTATTTAATTGTTGCTGATAAGAGCTAGTCATGAAATTCGCAAATAAAAAATAGGTGAGTAACTGGCGGTTATTCCGGTTTGATGGCGCCTGTGGTGCGCACTCGTTTGCTGCCAGCGGGGATTTTGATGACTTGCACCTGCCGCCGTGCGTAGTGCTGGTCTAAAAAGTTTTTAGCCGCAATTAATAAGCCCATCACCAAAAACGCCCCCGGTGGTAACAGGGCCAATAAAAATCCGGGGTAATTGCCACCTAAAATCTGCACATGCATGGCGCGGGC
>DAOQGS010000742.1:0-1847 GCA_035338675.1 Cellvibrionaceae bacterium | reverse complement strand
GCTGTAAGTAGTCGAGGGCAGCATCGGTGCTGGCCACCACATCGTGGCGGCCATCGTAGGCGGCCGTGCGCTTAAGGCCCAGCACTTTGCCGGTGCCATCCATCATCTGCCAGAGGCCAGCGGCGCCGCCCGGTGAGCGCGCTTTGGGGTCGTAGGCGCTCTCAATCACGGGGATCAGCGCAATTTCCATGGGCATTTTGCGCTTTTCTAATTCATCCACCACGTAAAACATAAAGCGGCTGCCGCGCTGGCTGACACCGTTCATAAATGAAGGGTAGCGGCCGTAGAAGGCGAGGTCATTTTGCAATTTATTGGCTGGGATGGGGTTAAGGCTGAAGCCTTTGCGCATGCGGCCCCAAAGGTCGGAGCTTGAGTTGGCGTTATCTGGGTTATTGGCAAGGGTGACCAGTGTGTCACTGCTGGGGGTTGGATTCTGTTGCGGTGTTTGTATCTGTGGGGTATGTGTGGTGCTGTTGTGCGGATTTTGTGCCTGGGCGATGGGCCCTGGCTTCTTCGTCTGAAAAGTACAGGCCGAAAGAAACACTACTGAAGTCAGTAAATAGTGGCGAATATGTAACATAACTGCAAAGCCTACGTTGGGCGACCTTAAAGGCCAATCAGAGCGTGAGGTCTACTCTAGGCGTACAGCCAAAAACCTAGCGTGTCGCACTCAACTCCTATGTTCCAAAAGAGGTAATTCCACAGCAACATCCCGTTCGGCTGCGCATCATGACGGCGGTGTGCACCGCTTTTGACTCCGGTTAAGCGGAACCAAAACCAAAGAAGTGGACGATTTTTAACCGCACTTTGCTTTGTGTCTGAACCGATTCTAACCAAGGTTTTTCACATCCGCCACACTGGGCGGGGTTGTTTTTGTGAATTAAAACACATTTTTCCAGGACCGAAGGGCAGAAAAAACGTCGAGATCACAATTAATGGATGATCCAGACGCCAGCCCGGCGGCTTTTTGAACAGATTTGTGACCGCAGCGCAAAAATGGATTGCGGTTAAGTTCATCCGCTAAAACCACTGGCAAACTTGGGTTGGCCGGGCTTATGTGGGGCAGGCGCTCAGCGAACGTGAGGATATGGGGGTTATCAGGTTCCACCGCGCGGGCAAAGCGCCAGTTGGCGGCAGTGTATTCGTGGGTGGGGTAGATGCAGGTATTCGCCGGTAGGTTTTTGATCCAGTTTACCGAGGTGAACAGCTGCTCCACGGAATAAAAAGCCCGGCCGCAGCCGAAACTAAAAAGCGTGTCGCCGCTAAATAGGTGGCCGGGGGACAGGTGGCCGGGGGCGCCGGGCAAATAAAAGCCTATGTGTTCGGGGGTGTGGCCGGGTAGCGCCACCACCTGCCAGGTGCGCTCGGCCATACTGACGGTATCACCCGCTGCGAGCTGGTGGGCAATAAGCCGGGCAATAGATGCGGGCATGCCGCCAGGCCCCAACACCGGCACTGGGTAATGTTCCAGCAGCGGCGCAACACCCGCCCAATGATCTTGGTGAAGGTGGGTGAGCAAAATGGCTTTAGGCATAAGCCCATGGCTGTGGCAAAATTGCGCCACGGGTGCGGCCTCGCCCGGGTCTATAATCCAGGCGTCTTGGTTGTGCACCAGTATCCAGACATAATTGTCGGTCAGAATGGGTACCGGGTGGATGACAAAATCCGCGTTCAACATGCTTTGAGAGGTTCTGTATGATCGGGTCATGGCTTCAACGCTGGCGCAACCGCCACCGTCTTGCACCCTTAAGCACGACGCAGGCCAGTTTGGAGGATTGGTATACCACCGCGGTGGGTAAGATGTTGCTGGAGGAGGAGCTAAAGACACTGCAGCCCATGCTGAGTAA
>DAOQGS010000741.1:0-1866 GCA_035338675.1 Cellvibrionaceae bacterium | reverse complement strand
ACCAAGCTATTAAACCGACAGCCAAGGTCGCATAAATACAATAGGCCCACCAGGTTTGCCAGGGCGCTGGCAGCACAATAATTTCTATGGATTTTTCTTCATCGCCCCACACATTGTCGTTATTGGCGGCGCGCACCACAAAACGGTAGCGGCCAGCATCTAAATGGGTATAAGTGGCTTTATTATTGGTGGATTGTTTGTGCCACTGGTTATCAAAGCCTTCGAGTTTATAGGTGTAGGTATTATCGGCGTAGGAGCGGTAATTGGTGGCGGTAAAACGCAGGGAAAACATGGAGTCTTCGTGGGTGAGGGTTATGCTGGGGGTGGTGAGAATATCGCCTTTAATGACCCGGTTGCGGCTAGAAGGTAGGATGGTTTCGTTTAATAATTCTAACTCCGTAAAAAATACCTTGGGTTTGGCTAGGTTGCTGGTTACCTTGTTGGGGTTGAGTATATTAAAGCCGTTGGCGCCGCCAAATAATAATTCACCGCTGCTGAGTTTGAAGGCGGCACCGTGGTTGAATTCACCATTTTGTAACCAGCTTTTATCCGTATAGGTATGCATCTCCTGGGTGTCGGGGTTTAATGATGTAATCGTATTGGTGTTGGCAATCCACAAGGTGCCGTTATTGTCCTCCACTATGGCTTGTACATCCTTATTCTTAAATGCGTTTTGTGTGTCGATGCGCGTAAATGAATTGCTCTGCGGGCGATATAAATTGAGGCCACCGCCAATGGTGCACACCCAAATACGCGCTTTGGAGTCTTGGTACAACCAGAGGATTTGATTGCTGGATAGGCTGGTATCGTCCTCGGGGTCGTTTTGAAGATAGGTAAAACGCTTGGTGGTGGGGTTAAAAATATTAATACCCATATTGGTGCCCACCCAAATGCGGCCATTTGCATCCTCTAAAAAAGTCCAGCCGACATTGTTATTCGGCGCTGCGTCGCCGCCTTGGGTGTTTTTATAGGTAGTAAATTGTTGGGTGGCGTAACTGTACTGAATAATACCTTGGTTCATGGTGCCAAAATAAATATCGCCGTTTTTGGCTTCCAGTATGCTCCAAACACTATCACCTACAAATCTGTTATCAGTCTGGTCATCATCGTCGTTTGCATTGGGATTAAAGTGTTGATAGCTGAGGGTTTTCGGGTTAAACCTGGTCACGCCCTGAGCCCAGGTGCCCATCCATATATTGCCGTGGCTGTCGTTGAGCAGAGATAAAACCGTGTGGGGGAATTTATGCTCGGCAAAATTAAAGCCGTTGTAGGTTTGAGAAAAGGTATTGTTTTTGCGGTCAAAATACACCAGCCCTAGGCTGTCAAGGCCCAGCCAAATATTCTGCTGTGCATCCTCCGCAAAAGCCCAGGTGGTATTAGCGTAGAGGCCTGCCGAGTTTTTAATAAAATTTGCATAATAGGCAAAATAATTATTGGTTTGATTGTAGTGATATAAACCGGTTGGAAAGGTGCTCACCCATAAATCGCCCTCGCGATCTTCAAACACGGTGCGCACCACCGGAGCACCTAGAGAGGAGGGCGAAACCGTACGGGTGTAAGAGCCGAAGGTTTGGCTGGTGGGGTCGTAATACATCAGCCCATTGCCATCGGTGCCCAGCCATAAAATGCCTTTTTTATCTTCGATGATTTTCCAGATGGTGACATTTTTAATATTTTCCACCGCATTTTTAAGCGGGATTGATGCAAAGGTTTTTGTGTTGGGGTTGAAGGTGTAGAGGCCTTTTTCGTGGCCAAGCCAAATAGTTCCTCTGGAGTCTTTCAGTACGGAACGCGTAAGACTCAGGGGTAAGCTTTTATTGTCTTTTGTGGTGGGTTGGAATTTGGCCAGTTGGTCAGTTTTGTTGT
>DAOQGS010000740.1:0-1867 GCA_035338675.1 Cellvibrionaceae bacterium | reverse complement strand
CGTCCTGATCTATTTAGCCTTCGCTGCCCTAAAACTGGCGAAAATGCGCGGATTTCCTTGTTTTAGGGCAGCTCACGGCGGTTTGCACCGCCGGGGCGGCATCCATGCCGCCATTATTAACCCGGCACTAAATGCCGCCGGGTTAATAATTTAAACAATCTGCCGATTTAAACCGGCTGCCGACGCCTGCGCGTTTAACCTGCGGCATGGCTAGGGGCTTAACTGAGTGCCCGCTAGTCCTAGCAATCACGCTATTTTTTGAGTGATGCATGTCACAAAAGCGCATCTGCGTAAAGGTGCGAAAATGGCCGGCGCTGCGCTAAAAAAATCATTTTTGCCGCAGGGTAAATGCAGTGCAGCTGGCAGATGTACTGCTGGGCTTATTTAGTGTTTGCAATCACTAACTGTCGAACTTTTTGCACTGGCCTTTTAAGGCCATCTAGGGCGCGTTGCGCAGGCTTAGGCTAGTCGCTACTATCCGTCAAAACCCATTATTGAGCTATTTGTATCTGCGCGAATGTTTATTCGAGCTGAGGCTGATGTCGCGCGCCCAAAAATAAAAATGCAGCTTTAAAACTTTTAAGCGGACGGTTCAATATTTACCTTGTATTTTTTCTGAAAATATTTAACTGGAATTTTTGGTTAAAAAATTTGCTTGCCCCTTTTTAATTTCCACTTAACTACACGGATCTATTATGTCAGCACAGCTTGCGCTTTCCCCTATCGAAGCCGCCTATATCGCCGCCAATGTGTATTTTACCTTGGAGGGCTGGGAGGCCACTTACCAATTTAGAGCGATTCACGGCAGCAATGTAAAAGGCGAGCCAAAACCCAGGCCGGGCATGGCAAGCCAGGATGTGATTAAAAATAACGTGACTGGGTCAGGGCCTTTGGCCATGGGAAAAACAGGGTTGCACAACAGCCAATTGGTTTCGCCCCTGAGTGGTTCTACCGGTACCAATTTACCGGGCATTGGCCGCACCCGTTCGGGGTTTGGTTATTTATTGCAATTTGAGCGCGCCGGTAAACAGCATTTGGTAATTGCAACTCGCGGCACTCGCCCGGAGATGGGTTACCCGGATTTATTAACCGATATTAATATCAGCAGCAACCGCCATATGCCCGGCGCAGGCCCTATTCATGCAGGTTTTTTTGATGCCTATAATTCCATTAAACCGCAGTTGCTGCAGTTGGAAGCGAGTATTAAAAACGCCGATGTAGTGCATTGTGTGGGCCACAGCCTAGGTGGCGCTGTGGCTAATTTAGTGGCTATTCACTGCGCGCAATTAGGTGCCGAGGTAAAACTCTATACCTTCGGTGCGCCCCGTGTTGGGTTGAATACAGCCCTGTACGATAAGGTGTTGGTTAATTACCTGGGGGAAGAAAATATCTACCGCGTCTCCCACAGTTTAGACCCTATCCCGATGATTCCTGTGGCGCCTTATATTCATGTGTTGCCCAGCATTAAAGATGCAAATAATTTTTTTATCGGCTCGCCGATTAATTCCATCAGTTTAGAAAACCACGATACTGCTAAATATATTCAATCCGTAGAGGGAAGAAGCTGGGACGATGTGCGCAGTGTAAAACTCAAAGAAGGCTATTTAAATAAACAATATTTTAACCAATGGCGAGCCAGCGATAATTGGTTAAAACAGGCGGTGGGGGTGTCGGTAAATGCCACTATGTCGCTGCTGCAGCGGGTATTCCAGGGGCTGATTGATTCGGTGGGGGTGGGCCTTAAGGATGTGGCGACCCTCATTGACCTCTTAGTGGTGGCGATACAGCGCGGGGTGGAGATATTCCAGGTGTCAAAATCCTATATCGCTAAGTTTTTATCCGATTGCGCCAAAATGTTTGGCTACGC
>DAOQGS010000739.1:0-1869 GCA_035338675.1 Cellvibrionaceae bacterium | reverse complement strand
CCGCCACAAATTGCTCGCTACCCAGTTCAGAGTAAATAGCTACACCATTGAGAACGGGTTCAGAAGCAAAGGCGCTGGCGGTAAGAAGAAGGGAGATGAATAGAACAAAACGAAGCGGTACGCGCAGGGTGGACATAGTTTTCTCGTTATAAATCAGGCACCTTTGCTACAGCTTAGCGGATTTAACTGCCAGCGTAACCCCTTTTGTGGCCTTAAGATGTGAAACTGCCGAAGGATCGAAAACTTTTCCTCAGTTGGCCGCAGGCTGCTTCCATACGTATGAATTCGGCCACCGTGTAGGATTAAATCTAGCCCCCGGCGGGGAGTATTTCAACTCGTCACACCTTGCGCTCTCGTCCGCTTTGGGCCCGCACTCGGTGTTCGGTTTGTACATAAATAGCATCGGTAGTGGCCATGCTGGCATGGCCGAGATCCTCGGAGAGATCTTTAAGGGCCCGCCCCCGCTCTATTTCCATTCTGGCGACCGTGTGGCGCAGCCAGTGAGAGGACGCCTCTTTTAATTTACGAGCATTATCTTCCCCAACTTTTAAGCGCATCTGCTCATAACTGCGGTCAAACACCTCCTGCACTAAGCGCATCAAATGCCGCGCCGTCATACCTCCTTGGCCGCGAATTTTCTCTACTAGGGGGTGCGTTTCATTGGGTGAGGGCACCCCGCGACCGCATTGGCCGCTTCGAACCGCTGCTGATTAAAAGAGGCTAAACGCGATTTACGTTCATAGATAGACAAATTCACAGTATCATCCATACAAGTCTATGGCGGAGCAGTTGCATCAGAAGCGTGAATCCGTTGTTGTCTTCTACATCTTAAGGGCAAGTCTTTCCCTCCTTTCACGTCACGTATAAAACGCACCTTAATGATCCAATCTTCAGATGTATCGCGCCAATATTTGATTAGGGAAAATGAAGCCCATCTGGTTTGTGACAGACGGAACAAAGGGCTTTTCGCCCTCGCAATGAACAATGAAAGCCTTTGACGAAGAAAAAGACTGTAAGCGACCAACAAACCCCACCTAGCCCCGAGCGCCCATCCACCATACCCTAAGTCTTTCACCAGAGGAAACCTTATGGCTAGGCGCACCCCACAACAATGGCAAAAATTAATCGACCAACAGGCCGTATCAGGCCAAACAGCGACCGCGTTTTGCGCGGCTCGGGGCATCAACAACAAATACTTCAGTTTGCAAAAAAATAAATTAGCAGCTGAAGAAAATCGAAAGACTGCAACGAAAAATGCCCCAAGATTTATAGCCGTCTCGACGCAACCCCTTTCATCTCTGGTTATTTCACTACACATCTGCGCCGTGCAACTCAGAGTCCCTGCCGACGCACCACCACAATGGCTGGCCACATTAATTCGCGAGCTTAACTGATGCGTGCCTGCACCGAATTTTCCCACATTTATTAACCCGGCGATTAAAAGTATCTGATACAATGGCTGCATGGAAAAAATAGATGCCAGAAAATTAACTTTAGAAGTTTTAGAAGAGAAGCGCCGAGAAGCGCCGAGAGGCGCATCGCCTACGGAAACGCGGAATGACAAGGGCCGATATTGGCGACATGTTAGGAGTTCATGCGGATACGATAGGTCGATGGTTAAAACTCACGAAAGACGAGATAAAGTACGCTAAACCGGGCCGAAAACACGGTGCCGGGCGACGTTTAACGCGCGAGCAAGAGCAGCGCATCAAGCGCCTAATAACCGACAAGACGCCCGATCAGCTGAAGCTGGCATACGCCTTATGGACGCGCGAATCGGTGAGGGAATTGATTCGATCTGAGTACAAGATCGTACTGCCAATCAGAACCACGGGTGATTATTTGAAGCGCTGGGGGATGACGCCACAA
>DAOQGS010000738.1:0-1876 GCA_035338675.1 Cellvibrionaceae bacterium | reverse complement strand
GGTTCGGCCGCTGCCAGAGCAGGGCAACACCCTGTTGGTATTCTTGGGTTTTGTTGGGTTCGAAGGCGTCTAGGCGGTAGCTGCCGATGCCCGCGTGGGTGTCTATGTACCTTAGGGGATTATCTTTTTGCACCAGGTACTCAAGGCAGTGCACCAGTGCGGCGTGTTTGAGCACATCGGCAAAATTGCCTGCGTGGAACGCGTGACGGTAGCTGAGCATAAGCGGTATCCAAAAAGCGCTATTATGCCCAGACCCAGCGCTCTTTTGCCCGTCCAATTTAAACAAGGATCTACCATGCTCTGCCGCCGCAGCTTTATTTTGTGTTTCCTAAGCCTCACCTACACCCTGCCCTTACAAGCCTTAGAGCTAACCAGTGAGGCGGAAATTAATGGGCTTATTCTTGCCGTTGAAAAAAGCGGCTGCCAATTTATTCGCAATGGCGATGCCCACAGCGCTTCGGATGCGGCTGAGCATTTGCGTTTGAAATACCGCAAGGCTAAGGCCTATGCCAAAACCGCTGAGGAGTTTATTGATAACTTAGCCAGCCAAAGCTCGCTTACTAAAACCCCCTATTATTTAATTACGCCCCAAGGGGAAAAAATTGCCAGCGGGGTTTGGTTGCACCGCGAATTACAACGGTTGCGGGCGGCAGCGCAAAAATCACCTTAAAATAGCCCAAGGTGCACACGATGTTACTTGCCAAGCCTCTTAACGATTTTGCTGTTTTTGACAGCCACTTGCATATTATTGATAAACGATTTGCGCTGATGGCTAATGAAGGTTTTTTGCCCGCTGAATTTACTTGCGCGGATTATCGCGCGGCTATGGCGAGCTACCCATTAGTCGGCGGCGCGGTGGTGTCCGGCTCGTTTCAGGGGGTTGATCAAGATTATTTAATTGCCGCCCTGCAGGAATTGGGGCCGGGGTTTGTGGGCATCACACAATTACCGGCGGATGCGCCCGATAAGCAGATAATGGCGCTACACCAGGCGGGTGTGCGGGCGGTGCGGTTTAATGTGCGCCGGGGCGGCTCGGCGGATATAAACGATTTAACCCGCATGGCCCAGCGCATTTTTGACTTGGCGGGCTGGCATGTGGAGTTATATGTGGATTCATCCATGCTGGCTGATATGTATGCAAGCCTAATTAAATTACCGGCGGTGAGTATCGATCATATGGGTTTAAGCAAAAGCGGGCTGCCTTTTTTATTGCGTTTAGTCGAGCGAGGTGTGCGGGTAAAAGCCTGCGGATTTGGCCGGGTGGATTTTGCCGTTGCGCCGGTATTAAAAGATTTATATAAGGCCAACCCGCATGGGCTGATGTTCGGCAGCGATTTACCCAGCACGCGAGCGCCGCGCCCCTATCAGGTTGAGGATTTTAATTTAGTGGTGGAAGCGCTTGGGGAGGATGCGGCACGCAAGGTTTTAAGTGAAAACGGGCAGATGTTTTATAAGCGCTTAAAAAAATAGTTAGAACTTGGTGGTTAGGCCTATTTTTTAGCTAGTTATTGTGTTGGCGGTTGATTGCCGCTGCTGTAAAAAATTCCACCTTTGCCTGACTCACCCGCTATTAGACTGCATTAAAAATCGCGACCTTTACTATTAACCGGGCGGCAAATGCTGCCGGGTTAATAATGTAAGCGTGTTGTCATCTAACTTTGCTGATTCTGCGGGCACCAATAAACCCCACCCCAACCCTCCCCTTTTTAAGGGGAGGGAGCAAAATTGCCTGGCGCCATAGCAAAATGCCTGGGTTTGCAGATTTTTCCCCTCCTCCTTTTTAGGAGGCAATATCCTGAATTTAGGCAAAGGCCCGCTACAGCGTAGATACCATCTCTCCTATACCACCGCAAGCAGCTGATCAAGCTATTTGCGG
>DAOQGS010000737.1:0-1891 GCA_035338675.1 Cellvibrionaceae bacterium | reverse complement strand
GTTAAGAAGGCGTCGCTACCTTCGCCGCCCCACCAGCTGAAGAGCGCTTCAGGCCCCGCCATATGAATCAGCCGCAGGCGGCTAAATTGCAATATTTGCTGCAGGCGATCGCGCACTTCCACATCGGTAGATGGAATCAGGCCAAAGGCTATGGCCAGGGGTAAGAGGCGGCTAGCGGTTTGCTCCACGCAGCCATAGGGGTATTCCACTAAATCATTAGTGGCGCCCATAAATAGGCTGGCCGAATCGGTTTGGGTATTCAGGCGGATGTCGCGGGCGTCCGCAGGCAGGCTTATGGGGGTGGATTGGCTCTCAAGGCTGACTGCTTGGCTGCGGCCCTGGGGCCAACTACTGGTGGCAAGGCTTAGGGGCACCGCAAGGGCATCCAAGGGTTCATCCTTAGCCTGCAGTTGGGCGGTTATGTCCCCGGCGGCGAGTTTAATCTCGGCGGGCAGGGGCAGGTAACTGACGCCAGGTTTAAGCTCTACCGGCGAGCTTGCACTCTGCTCGCCAAGGCTCACACTCAGTTGCGCGCTGATCGGCTCTTTGCCTTGGTTAAAGGCCAGCAGGCCCAGTTTAGGCTGGTCTTGATCGCGAAATTCCTGGGGGCCGCTCCACTTTAAATACACGGGTTTTTCCGAGCGGATATGGCTTTTAGCTTCGCCTACCTCACCGCTTGCGGTCATGCTGCGGGCGGTGATGCGCCAGCGGGTGAGGGCATCGGGCAGGGTAAAACTCACCTTGGCCAGGCCATTGGCGTCGGTTTGAATACTCGGCGCCCAGTAGGCGGTGTCTTTATCGTCCCGGCGCGGCCGCTCCAATAATTTCACGCCGCGCTCCTGGCGCTGGCCGGGCAGGCTCTGGCGGCTGCCGGGCAGGGCTAGGTCGTAATTAATAAACGCCAGGCTCGCGCTGGTGCGCACGTTATTGCGGCGGGGGTGGTAAAAAAATTCTTCAATGCTCGGGGCTATTTCCGGCTGCAGGGTGTAGATCATTTCATCTACTACCGAAAGGGCTACCTGGGCGGCCACAGGTTTATCCAGGTACTGGGTTTGAATGGCCAGGTTCACGGTTTGGCCGGGTAAATATTCGTTTTTATCGGCGCTAACCTGCACCGTCACCATAGGTTTGGCCACCTTAATACCGGCATTTTGGAAACTAAAATCCTTATGCAGGCTGTACACCGCACTGAAGGTAATATTCGGCGCAAAATCGCTGGTGACGGGAATAATGACTTGGTACTGATTGGCGGTTAATTTAGTGATATTTAACCACTCGGCGCCTTTGCTCAATAACGCGGTTTGTTCAACGCCATCGCGCTCTAGGGTTAACAGCGCTTCCTCCACAGGTTCAGGAAAGGTAATTAATGCCGTGGCTTTATCGCCAATGGCGTATTGGCGTTGGTCAAATAAAATATCCACGCTGCCGGGGGTAGTTTTTTGCTCCGGCCCACTCACGGTTACGCTGGTGCCCGCCACTAATAATTGGTTGGCATCGCGCAGGTGAATGCTGTAATTACCGCTTTTTTCTAAGGGCAGGGCAAAATTATCAGCGCCCTCTGGCAGGCTGCCCTCACCGCGGCTTTGGTCTTCTAAACGAATCCATTCATAACGCACCGGCGCATTATTCGCGCTGTTGGCAAGCGGTTTAAAACTGAAAACAATTTTTTCTCCGGGCGCTGCAAAATTGCGGCTGGCGGTTAAACGGTAGTCGCTCTCGCCGCGCTCGATTAAAATTTCTTTGCTGGTTTTAACCCTAAAGGCGGCGCCATCGCTGGCAAATAATGTCAGCACATAACGGCTGGGGTTTTCACTGGCGGGCAGGTTTAATTCCGCTAAGCCTTCAGCATCAGTGGTGAGGTTTTCAGTGGTTAAACTCACCGGGAATTGCC
>DAOQGS010000736.1:0-1897 GCA_035338675.1 Cellvibrionaceae bacterium | reverse complement strand
CCGGATTGCGCTGTGCTTCATCCAGGCTACATAAATGAGGAGGTGAATTCCTAATGTACGATGCGGTGCTGTTTTTGGGTCTCATTTGCCTGCCAATCCGTCGGCAACCTATTGCAACCGGCTATTACCTCATGCAATAGGTTGTGCCGGTTAACCGAGTTTTTCCTTCTGCATATTTTTTACGTCGATCAGCCGCTGCTCTAAGCGGGCGCGGCCTTGGAAATCATTGCCCACCAGTTTTAAGGCGTTGCGCAGTTGAATTTCCGCTTTGTCGTAAATGCCGTGCAAAATAAAGTATTCGGCGCGGGCTTTGTGTACGTCGAGGATGTGGCCAGCCAGGCCGTGCACTTCAGCTAATAAATACCAGCTGTAGGCATTTTTAGGTTTTATTTTTACGTACTCCTGCAGCAATTTTTCGCAGTCCGCGTAGCGTGAATTTTCCATCAATAATTCGGCTAAGCGAATACTGTAGAGCTGATTGTGGGGTTGAGTTTTTAAAGCGTTTTGCAATAGCTCAATGGCTTGGGCGCCCTGGTTACTTTTAGCGGCAATATCCGCTTGAGCCACCGTGAGGGCCTGTAAGGAGGGATAATCTTTTTGCAATTCAACTAAAACATTTTTGGCTTTGTCGGTTTGGTTGGATTGAATGAGCGCCAATAACAAGCCGTAGCGAGCAGTTAGCGAGGATAGGCTGGTGCCTTTTAATTCCTCGCTAAAGCGTTTGACGGCAAACTGCGGGCTTTCTTCCGACTGAAATAGGGCGCGGGCTTTGGCGATTTGAAAATCCACGTCGGGGGAGGGCGGTCGTTTGGGATAGCGCTCGGCGCGGCTGCGGGAATCGGCGATGCGGTTTTCTGTCAGCGGGTGGGTCAGTAAAAATTCCGGCACCCGGGTGCGGTAGCGGGAATTACTCTGCATCACCTCAAACATTTCCGGCATGGCATCCGCGGGGTAACCGGATAACACCAGGGTTTCCATACCGATGCGGTCGGCTTCTTGTTCCATATCGCGGCTAAAGCGCAGGCGCGCATCCAATACTCCCGCTTGGGCCGCTGTAATTGCCGCCATACCCGCATCTGGGCCTGCGGTGGCCCCTAATATAATGCCGCCGATCATGCCCACTAAACCGGCCATATTAGCCTTGGCTTGTTTTTGCTGGGTGCGAATAAAGTGGCGTTGGCTTAAGTGAGCTAATTCGTGGGATAAAATGGAGGCTAATTGCGCTTCGGTTTGGGCAATTAAAAATGTACCGGTGTTTACGCCGACAATACCGCCGGGGGCGGCGAAGGCGTTGAGGTTTTTATCTTCAATGACTAAAAGTTCTAGGCGTTTGTCTTTGACGGCGCTGTAGGTGACCAGCTTTTGCAGTAAAGACTCTAAATACACTTCAAAAAAAGGGTCGTTAGAGGTGGGCAGATTCGAGCGGTAAATACGCAGGACTTTTTGCCCCAATTCATATTCTTCAGCGGGCGACATCATGCCGCCGCCCGCGTCACCTAAATCGGGAATTTGTAATTCCTCGCAGCTGGCCGCTGCACTGAAGGCGACACAGGCGGTGAATAAAACGGCCTGCGCCAGCGGCTTAAAACGCAGGAGAAAAGGTCTGGGCATCACAGGTTGGTCACGCTCTCATTGGCGCCGGGGTGTCCCCTGGCAGTTTGTTGTGTTTCCCTGGCGGGCTACAGCCATATTCTTTAATTGCCTTTCACCAGGGCGATAGGCAGTTGCTAGCATTCAACAGGCTTGAATTATGCTGGGCTTATTAAACCGGCACTAAACGCTGCGGGGTTAATAAGCGGCTCCTGCTGTAAGGGCAAAGCCTTTGGCAGGCTGTGTTAATCATTGCGCGCCCACAGTGTACACTGCGCGGCCCAGCGGAATTTACCCGCTTGCTCAC
>DAOQGS010000735.1:0-1898 GCA_035338675.1 Cellvibrionaceae bacterium | reverse complement strand
ATTTGGATGTCGTTTATGGTGCAGGCCCTAGAAGGACAACCGGAGGTTATTCACGCACAACCAGCGGGCTTAGTGACGATTAAAATTAACCCGGATACGGGCAATCGCGCTGAGCCTGGCGAGCCCGATGCTGTATTTGAATATTTCAAGGCGGGTGAAGGCCCGGAGGAGAATCCGGCCAGCGATTCCTCCGACAATCCGCAGCAGAAGCTGCCGGACGATTTGTTTTAGGCCGGTTGGGAAGCACTTTAGGTGCTTGCCACATTCGTTAATAACTCGGTTGAGGCTCTTCGCTTGAGCCTCAGCAAAAAACTCTAGGCAATAAAAAAGGCGCACCAGGCGCCTTTTTTATTGCTTGCAAACTTTGCTTAGGAAGCGCGGATACCAGCAAAACGCTTTTTGAAGCGGTCGATACGGCCGCCAGTATCAACGGTTTTTTGCTTGCCAGTGTAAAAAGGGTGGCACTCAGAACACACGTCGATGTGGATTGGCTTAGAAAGCGTGGAGCGCGTGTTGATCACGTTGCCACAGCTGCAGGTGGCAACTAATGGGCCGTATTTGGGTTGAATAGATTCTTGCATAATAAACCTCGATGTGTGCCGCCACTCGAACTTGTGCCGAGCACCGCACAGCCGTTATTGTGGGTGGTTAAAAAAGAGCGCGCATACTATTAATAAAGCTTACGCTGCGCAAGCATTAACCGAATCAAATAGACTCCATGCCGCCTGTTTACCTGCGCTTAGCCATCCCCTCCCCCTTAAATCGCCTGTTTGACTACCTCCCCCCCGCCGACTTAAGCCCCGCCCAGGCAGCCGGTTTGCAACCAGGGTTGCGGTGCCAGGTGTCCTTTGGCGGTCAAAAGGCGGTAGTAGGGTTTTTAATTGAAGTAGCCCAACACACCGAGGTACCTGAGGAAAAACTCAAGGCGGTGGATGCAATATTAGACTCCACGCCGCTATTGAGCGCCGCCAATCTCGCCTTGGCTCAATGGGTGGCTAGCTATTATCAGCATCCCTTAGGCGAGGTACTCTGGGGGGCACTGCCCGGTGTACTGCGCAAAGGTGGCCCCCTGCCCCAAGCCAAAGCCTGGCGGCACAGTTTCGAGGGCAAGGGCTTAGGACCAACCGCCATTAAGCGCAATAAGAGCCAACAAGCCATTCATCAATATCTGTTAGATGAAGGCGTTCTCACCCAGGAGCAGTGCCGCGCCCTTGGCTTTAAAGCTGCCACCCTCAAACAATTAATCCACAAGGGCCTGGTTGAAGAAACATCCTTAAGCACCAGTATCAAGGCACCCCGCGCCATCCTGCGCGAACCTCATCAAAGAGCCAATGAAGAGCAACAGGCAGCCCTAGATTCAATCAGCCTCGGCCAGTTTCAGGCGGTGCTGCTCGATGGCACCACCGGCAGCGGCAAAACGGAGGTGTACTTACAGCTGATTGGCCGGGCGTTGGAAGCGGGCAAACAGGCTTTGCTCCTGGTGCCGGAAATTGGCCTTGCGCCCCAAACCCTGGCGCGCTTTCGCCAGCGCTTTTGTGTGCCCTTGGTGGAACTGCACTCCAACCTAAGCGAAGGGGAGCGGGTTAAACACTGGTGGGCGGCAGCACAGGGCGAGGCGCGCATAGTGATCGGCACCCGCCTCGCCCTATTTACGCCCCTGGCGGATCTGGGTGTGATCATCGTGGATGAAGAGCACGATGCCTCCTTTAAACAGAATGAGGGCCTGCGCTATTCCGCCCGGGACCTAAGCCTGGTGCGGGGCCAATTGGAGCAGGTGCCGGTGGTGCTCGGCAGCGCCACCCCGTCTTTGGAGTCCATCCACAATGCCCAAGCGGGCCGCTTTAGCCATTTGCGCTTGAGCCAGAGAGCGGGCGCCGCTCAGCCGCCGCAGCTCAGCC
>DAOQGS010000734.1:0-1906 GCA_035338675.1 Cellvibrionaceae bacterium | reverse complement strand
TATGGAATACATCGAGGGGCAGGATTTAAAACAGGCCCGCAAGCAGCTCAATTTGCAGCAGAAAATCCAAGCTGTGCAGGATATCGCCCGCGCCTTGGATTTTGCCGCCAGCAAAGGTTATGTGCACCGGGATATCAAACCGGAAAACATCATGATCGCCAAGGCTGATCATCGCGCTGTGCTGATGGATTTTGGCATCGCCCGCGCCGCTGAGACCGACCTGAGCGTGACCCAAACCGGCCTTGCCATAGGCACGCCCCATTACATGAGCCCGGAGCAGGCCAAGGGCAAGGCCGTGGATGCGCGATCTGACCTCTACAGCCTGGGTGTGGTGTTTTATTTATTGCTCACCGGCAAGGTGCCCTTTGATGGCGATTCTGCGGTGGCCATAGGTATTAAACACATTACTGAGCCGCCGCCGGTTTTACCGGAATCCTTAGCCGTGGCGGCGCCCATCCTCAATCGGCTGCTGGCCAAATTGCCTGGGGATCGCTACCAGCAGGCGGAGGATTTGGTGGCAGCCCTTGAGGAATTAAAACCGCTACTGCTTGACGCCAAACCCCTGCCGGAAGAAGACAGTCCGCCGCCCGCCTGGGCCAGTGCGGCAACCCTGGTGGAAGTAAGCCCTGGGATTGCGCCCCAGTCAATGGACTCATTGGCGGCCCTGGAGGCTACGGGTGTCCTCGCATCACAACCGACCGGGATACTTTCAAGCCAGGCGGCCGGGCAACATAAGGCCGCCGAGGTGGCATCTGGAGGGCTTACGTGGTTTGGGGTTGGCCTGATTTTAAGCCTGGCCGCGGCTGCCGCAGCCCTGGGCATTTGGTATGTGAATAAGCCTGAGCCTGCCGCATCCTTTGCAGCCTTGGCGGCAGGTAACAATAAAGATGTTAAACAATTAAAAGAAAATATCGCCCTGGTCACTAAGGCCTATCAAAAAAGTGAAAGCCAATTGCCGGTGCTGGTGAAGCTCTACCGGGATCTAAAAAAGCTGCAGCCTGATGATCCGAGCGTCGAGCAGGAGTTAACCTTTTTAGCCCAGCAACAACTCAAGCGCCTGACCTGGGCGTTAAATCTTGCCGACTATGAGCAAGCGGTGTTGTTAAATAAAAACTTGAAGCTGTTATTTCCTGAATTTGTTACCGAAGAATTAAATCGCCAGGAAATGCGTCTGAGCCTTAGGGCACAGATTCAAGCGCTGCTGCTCAACGGCGAGGATTACGTCAAGCGCGGTGCGCTTGCCCAGCCGCCCGGCGCCAATGCACGGGAAGCCTATGAAGCGGTGTTGGCTCTAGACCCAGACATAGCCCCGGCTCGGGAGGCCCTGGCCAATATCCGCCAGGCGCCAAAGGATTCAAGCCGCATTACAACGGCTCAAATCGCCGCCGCGCCTTTAAACACCGCAGACAAGTTAGCCTTGGCCAAGCGTTTAGCCGAGAAGGGGCAGTTATTTGCGCCAGCCGGGCAAAATGCTTATGAGCTGTACGCGCAGATTTTACTTAAAGACCCCGGCAACCCCGCTGTGCGCGAAGCCAGCCAAAGCCTCTGGCAGAGCCTGCCCGGCTGGGCCAATCGCTGGGTCAAAGAGGGGGCCTACAACACGGTGAATGAGCAGCTAACCGCCGCGGGTGAAATCAAACCCAACGACAAGGCGCTGCAGCAGTTGCATCAATCCATCGATGAAAAAATTGTTGAGCGCAACCGCAATATACTGCCCCAGGTGACGGGTTTACGCGTTGCCGGTTTTCCCCAGGACAGTTTTGATGAACCCCAGGCGAGCAGCCTATCGGTGAGTAAACATCTGCATGTGCGCCTAGCTCTGGCGCAGTCGTCGCCACAGATATTGCAGGTTAATCTCTACGAGGGCGCCCGCACCCCGCACCGCTCCTGCGGGATCGCCCTCGCC
>DAOQGS010000733.1:0-1911 GCA_035338675.1 Cellvibrionaceae bacterium | reverse complement strand
GGCCAGCGCTTTGGCGAAGCCGCCGTAAGCCTAGGCCTAGTGGAAGAGAGCCAGCTCGCCCAGTCCCTCGCGCGCCAATACGGTTTTACCTACCTAGCCCCCAACGACAGCCGCATTCACGCAAGCGTAGTGACGGCCTTTACGCCGGATAACCTGGCCGTGGAGCAATATAAAAACCTGCGCAGCCAACTGGCCCTGCGCTGGTTTAACCAGGGCAACCAGCTGCTGGCCATTTGCAGCCTGGAAGCAGGCGATGGCCGCAGCCTCACCGCCGCCAACCTCGCTGTGGTGTATGCACAAATGGGCAAAAAAGTCCTGCTCATTGATGCGGACCTGCGCACACCCAGCCAGCATTTACTCTTTAGCGAAGCCAATACCACCCAGGGCCTAAGTTCTGTGCTCGCGGGCTTGCACAGTTTTGAATCCGCCATCAGCCCCATAGCGGCTATGCCGGGTTTAAGCCTGCTGGCGGCAGGCGCCCACGCCCCCAACCCCACTGAACTATTGGCAAGCAACCGCTTTTCCCACGCGCTGGATGTGCTCACCAAACATTACGACATCATCCTGATCGATACCCCGGCGGGCAACCTCTACCCGGATAGCCTAGGCCTTGCCCGGCTGGCCCAGGGCGCTTTATTGGTTGCGCGCAAAAACACCACTGGCCTTACCCCGCTGAAACAATATGCCGACCAACTCACGCAAATTGGCGTAAGCCTGGTGGGTTCGTTTTTAACCTTTGGCTAGCCTGCGGCCTTTATATGACTGATGCACAGCCACTCACCCAGGCCCCAAGCACTAGCGGCAAAGCCCAGTTAATAGAATGGGCGCCGGTACTGCTGGGCCTTGCCGTGCTGTTTATCCCCACCTACTGGCGCTTAGGCAGCACCATCTGGGTTACCGACGAGCAGGGCCACGGCCCCATCATCCTAGGGCTTGCCCTCTGGTACATTGCCCAACAGCGCAACCGCATTCACACGCTCACCGCCAAACCCCAAACCGGTTTGGGCCTGGCGTTTTTTATGGTGGGCCTATTGGCCTATTGTTTGGGCCGCTCGCAGGATATTTTATTGCTGGAAGTGGGCGCGCAAATTCCCGTGCTCATGGGTTTATTACTCATTGCACGCGGCTGGGCAGCGGTCAAAATTCTTTGGTTTCCACTGTTTTTTTTAATTTTTATGGTGCCACTGCCCGGCGGGCTAGTAGACGCCCTCACCATGCCGATGAAAATCGCCGTCTCCTGGGGCGCAGAACATATCCTCTGGTATTTTGATTTCCCCGTTTCCCGCAGCGGCGTCATTTTGGCCGTGGGCCAATACAAATTATTAGTAGCCGACGCCTGCGCAGGCCTGCACACCCTATTTACCTTAGAAGCCTTAGGCCTGTTATATCTGCACTGGGTAAAACACGAGTCCTACTTCCGCAATATCACACTCGCGATTTTAATAGTGCCCATCTCCTACACCGCCAATACCATCCGCGTAATTATTCTGTGTTTGGTTACTTATTATTATGGCGATGAAGCAGGGCAGGGGTTTATTCACGGCTTTGCCGGCATGGTGTTATTCCTCACGGCGTTAATTTTTATTATCGGCGTGGATAGCACGCTTCAATACTATGCCAAACGCTTTGGAGCTAATAAATGAATGGAGTCTCCATGCGTAACCTATGGTTGCTACTAGCAATGGTATTGTGCGCAGGCGCGGCAATTGCAATTACACCAAGGCATAAAATCGCTGACCGCAATCCGATGCCAAACCTATCAACAATCATCCCACAACAATTTGGTCAATGGAAACAGATTCCAGGAAGCAACCAAATAATAGACCCTGGGCAGGCGCAAAAATTAAATTCAATCTACGATCAGGTATATGCAAGAACTTTTGAAAATAAACGTGGCTATAGAGTAATGTT
>DAOQGS010000732.1:0-1914 GCA_035338675.1 Cellvibrionaceae bacterium | reverse complement strand
CATCACCGATGTGCCGCCGTTTTGCCTGCACGGCCTAAACGCCGTGTACCTGCCCAAATGGGGCTGGTATCGGCTGGATGCGCGGGGCAACAAAGCGGGCGTGAACGCCGCCTTCAGCCCGCCCTTGGAGCAGCTGGCTTTTAACCTCGCCAACCCAGGCGAGGAGGACCTGCCCGGCCTGTTCGCCGAGCCGCTGCCCGCCATAGTGCAGGTGCTCAGCAGCAGCGCCAACATTGCTGAGGTGTTTAAGCGCCTGGCCGACACCGACAACCAAGCCCAGCTGCGCTGATACAAACCCCATACCCAGTGGTTACACACTGGCGGTATAGCCGATACAGTCCTGCTGCAGGCTAAAGGCAACTCCCCTGACGGGGTTTTGCCACTTGCACAGGACCCATCCCATGAAGCGATTTCCACTCCTATTACTCAGCCTCAGTGCCCTGATCTGCCTGCCCGCCGCCGCCGAAGCACCGGCCCCCGGGCTCTGGCAGTTAAGTTTTACCCACGCAGGCGCGCCCGCCGAGCGCCCTGAGCCTCGCGCCTCGGAGCGGCCCAACAGCGCCGGGGATGAAGGCCGCGCCCCTCGGGGTGAGGGCCCCGGTGCGGGCAACCCGCCCGTACACACCCTGTGTTTAACCGCCAGCGACGATCCCAACCAGGTGTTTTTTATGCCGCCGCGCCACCGCCAGCGCGCCGATGGCCCGCCGCCCTGCACGCTTACTTATTTGTCGCAAACCGATGCCAGCGCCAACTGGAGCCTCAGCTGCGACGGCCCGCGCGGGGTGATGCAGGCTCAGGGGCAGGCGCAGTTCAGCGCCGACCACTACAGCGCAAGCCTAAGTTTTGCCAGCGAAACCCGAGGGCCTGAGCACGGCCGCATGGTCACCGCCAGCCGTTTGGGCGATTGCTCCGCTGCTCCTGCCATTACTGATCAGGAGTAGGTTTATGAATCCATCCAATTGCCCCAATCCCGCCCAGCTCAACCGCCGGGAAACCCTCGGTATGCTCAGCCTGCTCGGGGCGGTGAGTCTCGCCGGTTGCGCAGGCAGTAAATCCGGCGCTTCTGGCTCTGCGGCTAGCTCAAGTTCTAGCTCGAGTTCCAGCTCTAATTCCAGTTCCAGCACATCCAGCAGTTCTTCCGGCGGCGTTGGGCAATGTGTATTAATTCCCCAAGAAACCATCGGCCCCTATCCGCTCTCGGCTATTTTGAGTAATTCCGCCATGGTGCGTCGGGATGTCACCGAAGGAAAAAGCGGTGTGCCCCTGCGGCTGACATTTAAATTGGTGAACACACAACAAGGCTGCAACAGCTTTCCCTATGCGTCTGTATACATTTGGCACTGCGATAAAGACGGTGTGTATTCCGGTTATTCCCAACCCGGTGCCAACACGGTGGGGCAGACATTTTTGCGCGGCATTCAAGATACAGATGCCAATGGTGAAGTGACTTTTAATACTATTTTCCCCGGTTGGTACAACGGCCGCGTCACCCATATTCATTTTCAAATATTTTTGTACAACAACCTAAGCGGCAATGGGGTGGCTATATCGCAACTGGCATTTCCCGATAATGTTGTGCGCGCGGTGTACAACTCGCCTTTGTACAGTGCACGGGGGCAAAACAGCCTCAGCCTCAGCGCCGATAATGTTTTTAGCGATGGCACTCAATATCAAATGGCGAGTATCACGGGGGATATAAATAACGGCTTTGAGGCGTTTTTGCAGGTGGGGATTGCCGCCGGGGCTTAGCGTTTTTTAAATAGGTGTTGCCGTGCTTTGGCCGAGATCACTCGGCCTTTTTTATAAAACATATCCAAAATGCTGTGGCTTTTGGTGTGGGCAAGGCTAGCTACTACCTAGGCGCCAGCAATGAATACACATCATTTCAGACACGCCGTGAATACATCCGTGTAG
>DAOQGS010000731.1:0-1914 GCA_035338675.1 Cellvibrionaceae bacterium | reverse complement strand
TCTGCTACTTCTTCGGCATAGCCATTGAACATTTGCGTGGCAACTATATTGGGGTTTAACAGGCTATTGGGGAGGCGCCGCTCTTTAGCTTGACTCCAACGGGGGTGATCGACCTGCGGGTTGACGTTGGCGTAGAAGCCGTATTCCTGTGGGGCCAGTTGATTCCAGCTGGTGGGTGGCTGCTTTTCTGTTAGTGTAATGCCCACTATGGATTTAATACTTTTAAAGCCATATTTCCACGGCACTACCAAACGCAGAGGCGCGCCGTTTTGATTGGGCAGCACCTTGCCATAGATTCCGACGGCTAAAATACACAAGGGGTGCATGGCTTCATCCAGGCGCAACCCTTCTTGGTAGGGCCAATGAATAGTCGATAGGCGGTTATTTTGTTCCGGCATTTGCGCCTTGTCCTGGAGCGTTGTGAAGGCGACGTATTTTGCTGAGCCAGTGGGTTGCGCCTTTTTAAGCAGTTCACTTAGGCTAAATCCCACCCAGGGGATCACCATAGACCAGGCCTCAACGCAGCGCAGTCGGTAAATGCGCTCCTCAAAATCTATTCCTTTTAACAGATCATCAAGAAAATACTGCCCGGGTTTCTCCACCGCGCCGCTGATGCTGACTCGCCAGGGATCAGGTTTTAACGTCTGGGCGTATTTCGCAGGATCTGTTTTGGCTGTGCCGAATTCGTAAAAATTATTGTATTGGGTAACGTGTTTGTAGGGTGTTAGCGCCTCAGGTATCGCGACTCCTGGTTTGGCTATAGCTATCTTGTCTTTTAGCCAAGCAGGGCCGGGCGGATTTTCATCGGCAATCTGGCTAGGCGCTGCCTGAACCCCCATGGCACCGCCCGCCAGAGCGCCGCCTATAAAGCTCGCCATCAGTTCGCGTCGATTTAAGTAGGCGGATTCAGAGGTAATTTCGCTAGGTCGAATGGGGTTGTTAGGAGGGACAATAATCAATGGAGATTTGGGGCACGACATAAAAACCTGCCTGGACACGTTTAGGATGACAGAAGCGTCTTAACGGGACATGTCTTCAACCAGCTTGTTCCCCGTTCTAGGCAGTTTAGGGGATTTATGGGTTCAAGTAAGGGTTATTTTCGCGGTGGCGGTTTTTGGTAGAGTCGGTTCATCAGTGCGCTGTCGCCGCTGTAGCGCGCAAGCTCGATGGTATAGGTATCGCCAGACTCCTCCTTATGTTGGATGCGGGCGATTTGCCAATTAAGCTCCGGTAAAAGCCAAATGCGGGTTTTTTTGGCGGAATTCTCTAGGCGCTCTACTAGGGTGGCTTTTAGCTGCACACCATTGAGGGTAAAGGTATCGCTTCCCACGGGGCTGAACCGGTAGGATTTAATGTCTTTGCGCTTAATGAAAGCGTAATTTAACTCCTTTTGTTGGCGGGCGAGATCCCGCTGTAGCTGCAGTTGATACAGTGCAGGATCCAAAAGACCAGGGGTTAATTTCAGCGTGCGATTATCCTGGCTTTTATTGGCGCGCGTATAAAAGGCCTCCTGGGAATTCCAGGCAAAGCGAATACTTTCGCTATTGGTTTTGCCTAAAATGCGGCGATTATAGGTATATACACGAGGTACAAGCTGATCATCGGCGAGCGTAAATTCACTTACTTCCTCTAACTGACCCAAAAAATTACTGGCCTTGGAGGCAAGATTAAATTGGCCGGGCGTGACCTCTTGCAAGCTGCGTTCAAGGGTAATATTCCAGCCGTTATATTTACCTTTGTAGGTGGCCGTGAACAAAGTTTCCGCAAGGCAAAATTGCGCAACAAAAATACTCAGGCCGATAATAATTTGGCTTAAACGCATAAAATTCACAGCATAAAAAAGGGGGCTAGGCCCCCTTTGAGTTAACCGATCAAGATTAGTTGTGGGCCTTATAAATGGCTTGCGCTGTGTCG
>DAOQGS010000730.1:0-1916 GCA_035338675.1 Cellvibrionaceae bacterium | reverse complement strand
CCTCGCCAGCCGCTGGTGGGACCCAGCAGGGGAGTGCAAACCCCTGCACCTGATGAACCCGGTGCGGGCCAATTACATCGACGGCCAAAGTGCCGTGGCGGAAAAACGCCTGCTGGATATAGGCTGCGGCGGCGGCCTGCTGGCAGAAGCCATGGCCCAGCGCGGCGCGGTGGTGACGGCCATCGACCTCAGCGAAGACGCCCTGCAGGTGGCGCGGCTACACGCCTTGGAATCTCAGGTAACGATTGATTATCAGCTCACCAGCGCAGAAGCCTTCGCCGAGCAACACCCTGGCGAGTTCGACCTGGTCACCTGCCTTGAGATGCTCGAACATGTGCCGGAGCCTGCCAGTGTTGTACAGGCGGCTGCCAACCTGTGCGCACCCGGCGGCGCCGTGTATTTCTCCACCCTCAACCGCACCGCCCAGGCCTATGGCCTGGCCGTGGTGGGGGCGGAATATCTGCTAAAACTGTTGCCCAAGGGCACCCACGATTACCAGCGGTTTATCCGCCCCAGCGAACTGGCCGCCATGTGCCGCCAGGCCGGGCTGATTGTGCGGGACATTACCGGCTTAAGCTACAACCCTATTAACCAGTCCTTTCGCTTATCCGGCCGGGATGTGGATGTAAATTACCTGGTGTACTGCCAAAAACCCCTGTGAGACCGCCATGCCCCTGCGCGCATTGTTATTTGATTTAGACGGCACCCTGCTGGACACCAGTGGCGACATGGGCCAAGCCTTAAACCGCTTATTAAATGAAGAAGGATTGCCCAGCCTGCCCGCCGAGACCATTCGCCCCCAAGTCTCCAACGGCGCCAACGCCCTGGTGAAACTGGGTTTTGGCGAGCTTCCGGGGGCGGCCCACGAGCAATTGCGCGGGCGGTTTTTGGATTTGTACCTGGCGGATATAGCCCGCCACACCCGGCCTTTCCCCGGCATAGAAGCATTGCTTCAGCGCTGCCTGCAACAGGGCATCGCCTGGGGCGTTGCCACCAATAAACCCTGGCGCTACACCGAGCCATTGATGCGCCACTTTAGCTTTGCCAGCAGCGCCGCTGTAACCCTCTGCCCGGAGCACGCCAAACCCAAGCCCGACCCGGCCATGCTGCTGTTGGCCTGCGAGCAGATGGGCTGCGCCCCCGGTGAGGTAATTTACATTGGCGATCATCAACGGGACATTGAATGCGGCAAACGAGCAGGCATGGCCACCATCGCCGTGGGCTATGGCTTCACCCAAAGCCCGGATGAACACACCCACTGGGACGCCACCTTCGCCGTGCAACAAGCCGCCGAAATTTGGCCCCTAGTGCAGCAGCACTACCTATAAACCTTTTACCCACTTAATTACCGCTGAAACCATGACCGACCTACGCCTTGCCGACCTCCCCCCACAAACCCAAGCCCTGCGCGGGCGGGTGATTTTAATCACCGGCGCCAGCAGCGGTATCGGCCGCGCCGCCGCCCTGCACTGCGCAGAACAGGGCGCCACGGTTATTTTGGTGGGGCGGGATGTGAAAAAACTTGAAGCCGTCTACGACGCCATCGAAGCGGCCAACTTCCCCCAACCCGCGATTTTTGAACTGAATTTAAAAACTGCCAACGAGCAGCATTACACAGCCCTGGCTAAGGTAATCGACGAAGAATTTGGCCAGCTGGACGGCCTGCTGCACAACGCAGGTGAGCTGGGCCAGCTGTGCCCGCTGGAGCAGATTAGCCCTGCCGTTTGGCACGAGGTGGTGCAGGTAAACCTCACCGGCCCTTTTTTATTAACCCGCGCCCTACTGCCGCTGCTGCGCAAGGGCAGTGCGGCCCGCATCTTGTTTACCAGCTCCAGCGTCGGCCGCAAGGGCCGGGCCTTTTGGGGGGTGTATGCGGTGAGTAAAGCGGGCATTGAAAACCTCACCCAAACCCTCGC
>DAOQGS010000729.1:0-1922 GCA_035338675.1 Cellvibrionaceae bacterium | reverse complement strand
CAAGAATGTCTCGGGTGAAATATCCAGCGGCAGTGTCACCAGCGCCAAAGCGCAGCTAATAAAACAAGGAATTAAAGCGACATCAGTTAAAAAGCGCCCCAAACCCAGAGGAGGCGGGCATGCTATTAAGCCCCTGGACATAGCATTTTTTACTCGCCAAATGGCTACCATGATGAAAGCCGGGGTTCCGCTGGTTCAAAGCTTTGACATTGTCGCGGAGGGAGTAGAAAAAAAGTCGCTTGCTGACTTGATAAAGTCTATTAGGGATGAAGTTGCCTCAGGTACTGCATTTGCCAAGGCACTAGAGAAACACCCAAAATATTTTGATGATTTATTCTGTAGCCTTGTAGAGTCTGGCGAGCAATCTGGCGCGCTTGAAACAATGTTGGATCGAATTGCAATCTATAAAGAAAAAACCGAGAGGCTTAAAGCCAAAATCAAAAAAGCGCTCACATATCCCATAGCAGTTGTTGTAGTTGCGATAATTGTTACTGGGGTGTTATTGGTAAAAGTTGTGCCGCAGTTTGCTGAAACATTTGGGAGTTTTGGAGCCAAGCTACCAGCTTTTACTTTATTTGTCCTTGGTCTTTCAAATTTTGCACAGCAGTATTGGTGGGTGATTTTGATAGCACTAGTTGGGTGCATAGTCTCCATTTCCTATTTGAAGAGGACAAATAAACGATTTGCCCATCTTATAGACAAGCTGATGTTGAGAATTCCAATCGTAGGGAAAATAGTCTTTGAATCTATAATCGCTCGTTATGCCAGAACACTTTCAACAACATTTGCTGCAGGTGTTCCGCTCATTGACGCATTGGAATCGGTGGCCGGAGCGACTGGTAATATTATCTACGAACAGGCTTCTTTAAAAGTTCGAGATGACGTCGCGACTGGGACACAGTTAAATACTTCCATGAGAGCAACTCGCTTATTTCCGTCGATTTTGCTGCAAATGACTGCAATCGGTGAAGAATCTGGCGCTTTAGATGAAATGCTGGATAAGGTCGCAACCTATTATGAAGAATCGGTCGACAATCAGGTGGACAGTCTAACATCTCTTCTTGAACCAATGATCATGGCAATACTAGGTGTATTAGTAGGGGGGCTTCTGGTCGCAATGTACCTCCCAATCTTCCAGTTGGGCAACGTGGTTTAACCGTGACGCTGGCCGATTTACACTCCCTAGCCCCAGGCTACACATTAACTATTGCCCTAATACTGGGATTGTTAATCGGCAGCTTCCTAAACGTAGTTATCTACCGCCTCCCCCTCATGATGATGCGTGAATGGAAGGCGTCTGTTGCTGAGGCCGAAGCGTTGGTGCTGCCGGAGTTACCAGAGCGCTTTAATTTAGCCACACCCCGCTCTCGCTGCCCGCACTGCCAAGCTCCTATTACGGCACTGCAGAATGTTCCCGTTGTGAGTTTCCTGCTCCTAAAGGGGCGCTGTTCAAGTTGCAAAACGTCCATTTCCCCCCGTTACCCGATTGTTGAAGCAGTTACAGGACTGCTGAGCCTGGTGGTGGTTTGGCATTTGGGTGTGGGCTGGGTGGGGCTATTGGGGTTGGTGTTGGTGTGGACCCTGGTGGCTTTGACCATGATCGATGTGGATCATCAACTACTGCCGGATAACCTCACCCTGCCTCTTTTGTGGCTGGGCTTGGTGGCCAATAGTTTTAGCCTGTTTGTCCCCCTCAGCCAGGCAGTGTGGGGAGCGGTGGTGGGGTATTTGAGTTTGTGGTCGGTTTATTGGGTGTTTAAGTTGCTGACCGGCAAGGAGGGCATGGGTTATGGGGATTTTAAATTGTTGGCGGCCTTGGGGGCCTGGATGGGCTGGCAGGCGGTGCCGTTGATTATTGTTTTATCCTCCTTGGTAGGCGCCGTTATTGGTGGGGCGGCTATGATTTTGGCTGGGCGCGGGCG
>DAOQGS010000728.1:0-1926 GCA_035338675.1 Cellvibrionaceae bacterium | reverse complement strand
GTGGCGCTCGACGGCGACCCCGGCCCCCGCGAGCGGCTCGCTGACCGGGCGGCCCTGTGGCCGGCGCGCGTGCTCCAGGGCTACTCCGCCACCGTCAGCCGCGTGTGCGGGCCCGGGTTCCACATGGTCGGCAACGCGACGGAGTTCCTCGATCCGGTGTTCTCGTCCGGCGTGACGCTGGCGCTGGAGTCGGCCCACCGCGGCGCCGCCACGCTGCTCCGGGAGCTTGGCGGCGAGGAGGTCGACTGGGACGACGCGTACGGGGCGGTTTTAGTTTGAATTACCATAAACATATTCACACTGGCGAAGGTGGAATCTGTGTTACCAACGATGATTATTTAGCCGAGCGTATGCGGCTTATTCGCAACCATGCGGAAGCGGTGGTGGATAAAAAAGGCTATGAGCCTATCCATAATATGATTGGTTTTAACTTCCGCCTGGGGGAAATCGAGGCAGCGCTAGGGCGTTGTCAGCTTAAAAAATTGCAGGAAAAAGTAGACCAGCGTTTTGCCCTTGGTGTTGCCTTGCAAAAAAAAATGGCGGGTTTAAAAGGCTTGTATACCACGCCGATTGCGCCAGGTAATACACATGCATTTTATGTATTTGGGATGCGTTTAGATGTGCGCGCCCTGGGTGTGAGCCGAGATAAAATTTTTGCTGCCTTAATTGCCGAAGGCGTGCCTGCGCTATCTAAACAATATGTAAATGTACATCGTTACGCTATGTACCGCAAAAAAATTGCTTATGGCAAAGAGCATTTCCCCTGGCGCAATGGCTTGTACGAAAGTTCTGTGGATTACACCAAGGGCATTTGCCCTGTCGCTGAGCAGTTGCAGGATCAAACCTATTTAGGCCTGCACCTGTGCCAGTATGATTTTAACCTGGATGATGTTGAAGCAATTGGTCAGGCCTTTCATAAGGTGTGGTCGCAACTGGATGCTATTAAATAATGTGGGTACTTTTTAAATTATCTTTTTTGCGCGCTTCGCCCAAATAAATAAAACCATATATTAACCCGGCGGCAATTAGCGCCGAGTTAGCTTTTTATGCAGGGTCAATTGGGGCGGCAAGGATGCCGCCCCGGCGGTGCGAACCGCCGCGAGCTGCACTAAAACAAGAAATTCCACGCATTTTCGTAAATTTAGTGCAGCGAAGTCAAAATAGATCAGTGCGATCAAGCAGATTGTTACCAGGTTGATCACAGCGATAAAAATTAATAGGAGGCTCTGTGAGTCATCAATATCTCTACCAATCCCCCCGTATTGGCGTGCGCGGATTATCGGCCAAAGAGTTGGAGGGCAACTATTTACATTGGTTTAGCGATGCCAGTGTGTGTGCCTTCAACAGCCATTTTGCCTACCCTAAAACCCAGGAGACTGTGCAGCAGTTTATCCTGCAATTATCCGGCAGTCTGGATCACATCGTCTGGGCCATTTACGATAGGGCCGAGGGCGTGCATGTGGGGAATATTGGCCTGCGGATATTTAACCGTATCGACAATAATGCTGAATTAAGTTTTTTGCTGGGGGAAAAAGCCTATTGGGGCCGCGGTTATGGGTATGAAGCCGGGCAGATGATGATTGGCCATGGATTTAATGTTTTAAACCTGCAGCGAATTTATTGCGGCTGTGCCAGCACGAATATTCCCATGCAAAAGTTGGCCGCCAAACTCGGTTTTGTGCAAGAGGGGGTGCGGCGTAAAAACTTATATTTGTGGGGCAAGTATGAGGATGAAATTGAATACGGATTATTGCGCAACGAATTTGTACCCGCCGACTTGAATCAATAAGTTGCCCATGCGTTATTTATTAGTGAGCCATAACGCGGGCGGCGCTGCTTTATTGGCGGCCTAGGCGGCCCATCAGCCGGCAGATGTGCAGTTTGACTGTTTATTAAGTGGGCCTGCGGTGGGGGTTTTTTGCCAGC
>DAOQGS010000727.1:0-1928 GCA_035338675.1 Cellvibrionaceae bacterium | reverse complement strand
GACGGCCGAGTTCGCGCGCCACGGTCTGGGCGGTACAACCTGCAGCCCTGCCCGTTTGGCTTGGTGGAGGCGGCGGATGAACTCACCCGGCGGGGTTTTAAGGTGCTGCCCTATTGCACCGATGATTTAGTGCTGTGCCAAAAGCTGTTGGACGTTGGCTGCCAGGTGTTAATGCCCTGGGGCTCCCCCATAGGCACAGGCCTTGGCCTGATGAATAAATACAACTTAAAAACCCTGCGGGAGCGGCTACCGAATGTGCCCTTAGTGGTGGACGCGGGCTTAGGGGCACCCTCCCAGGCCTGTGAGGCCATGGAAATGGGCTTTGATGCAGTGCTACTCAACACTGCCGTGGCTAAAGCTGCCGACCCTGTCCTAATGGCCAAGGCCTTTGCCGCTGCCATTGCGGCGGGCCGCAGTGCTTATTTGGCGGGCCTGATAGTGAAGCGGCAAACCGCCAGCCCCTCAACCCCCACCATCGGCCAGCCCTTTTGGCACCAGTTTCCCAAAGGCTAGTCCTGCATGAACCCTTTACAGCCTTACCTGGAAATTCACCAGGCCGATGTCTTTCAAGGCAGTCGGCAGGTATTTAACGCCCTGGATTTAACCCTCTATTACGGCCAGCACACGGTGATACTCGGCCCCAATGGTGCGGGCAAAAGCACGCTGATTAAGTTGCTCACCCGAGAGCTGTACCCACGGGTGACTGACAACAGCTATGTAAAGATTGATGGCAGCGAACGGGTCATCATTTGGGAGCTGCGCAAAAAAATCGGCCTGGTATCCCAGGATATACAGGCTGGCTACGACGGCCACATAAAAGCCCAGGATGTGGTGCTCTCCGGACTGTTCGGCTCGGTGGGCATGCATATGCATCAACTGCCAAGCCCTGAGCAGATTCAAGCGGCAGCAGAGGCCCTCGCCCAGGTGGGCTTGAGCGACTGCGCCGAGCGCTACTACGCGCATCTCTCCACCGGCCAGCAGCGGCGCCTGTTATTGGCCCGCGCGCTGATTCATAAGCCCCGCGTGTTAATTCTGGATGAACCCACCAACGGCTTGGATTTACAGGGCGCCTTCGCGCTGATTCAGCTGCTACGCCGCCTTGCGCAAACGGGGGTAAGCATTGTTTTGGTGACCCACCACCTAGGCGAGATCATCCCGGAAATTACTCGCGTGGTGTTACTGCAAGAAGGCCAGATAGTGGCTGATGGGGATAAGGCTGAGGTACTTACAGAGTCGAACCTAACCGCCCTGTACAACACTCCATTGCGGCTTACCCAGGCCGATGGGTTTTACCAAGCCTATCCCCAGTCGTCTTAAGCATTCGAATTACCTAACAAAATTGGCGCTGGAATCTGACAAGGCGCACATGCTGTGACAAACTTTTAATTCCTGGGCGTGTCCATGGCCGCTTTCTCACCTATGCCCTGTTAAGGTCTTTTTATGGTTCGACTTTCTAGCATCATCTGCCTGGCGCTATGCGCAAGCTTAACCGGCTGCAAAACCGGCTTTAACCGCCCTTTAAGCTCTGAATCTTCTACTACTTCCATCCCCTGCAACCCCACCGCCGCAGACAGCAACGCCAGCAGCGAAGCCAAGGCCGTATTGAAGATTGTCGCCACCTTTAGCTGCGCCCGTCGCCCCGTCGACGCGCATGAAGTGGGCAGTCATGTTGCCGTCCATCCACGCGAACCACAGGCGCGGCGTCGGCACGACGCAGGTGATCGGGTCGGCCTTGACGCCCTCCCACGCCGTCGCCCGCACGCCGTAGGTGTAACCCGGCGAGGGGATCGGCTTGAACCACAGGACGCACTCGTCCTGCCCCTTCGGCTTGATGTCCGCCGGGCCGGTCGAGGTCGTGATCATGCCGTCGCCGTTGACGTCGACGCAGTGGTCGAGCGTCGCCGCGATCTTGGTGACGCCCCCAGGGT
>DAOQGS010000726.1:0-1929 GCA_035338675.1 Cellvibrionaceae bacterium | reverse complement strand
GTGCAATATTGCCCGCCATTAAGGCCGCTTCAATTAAAAGAGTGCCGGAGCCACACATGGGGTCAATTAAATGGCCACCCTCGGCGGCAATCTGCGGCCAATTGGCGCGCATTAAAATGGCGGCGGCGAGGTTTTCTTTTAAGGGTGCCACGCCCTGCTCCAAACGGTAGCCGCGCCGGTGCAAACTCTCGCCGGATAAATCGATACCTATATGCACTTTATTTTTGGCTAAACGGGCATTAACACGAAAACGCGGTGTGTGGCGGTCCACATTAGGCCGGGTGCCGGTGTGATCACGCAGCTTGTCTACTAAAGCATCTTTAATACGCATGGCGCCAAATTGGGTATTTTTAATGGCGTCGTTGGTGCCGGTGAAATCCACCGCAAAGGTGCAATCCGGCCTTAAATGATTTTGCCAGTCGATGGTATAGGCCGCTGAATACAAATCGTAATCGCTGCTGACATCCTCTACCCCCAGGGGTAATAAGACGCGGTTGGCTAAGCGCGAGTGCAGGCAGACCCGCATGGCTTGCACTATATCCGCATCAAAATACACACCGGCCACGGTGGCGCGGGCCTCGCGGGCGCCTAAGGCAGTGAGTTCGTCTTGCAGGAGGTTTTCAAGGCCTTTGGGGCAGGTGGCAAATAATTGCATGGTTCTATCTCGTTAGCATCTTCCGCCACTGGGCGAAGGATGGTGGTTTATAAGGTTAAGCTGATGATTCAAAAGTTGTTATGCCACAACTGTCGGTTTAATGGTTATTCGTCGGATTGTGTCACAAAAAATGCGGAAATTTCTGCACTACAGCAGGGGCTGTCTAGGCTAATAAAAGCAGAGTACCATGGCCCTGGCTGCAATGAACTACCCGCTGCTGCACAGGTCCCTTTGTTTAGTGTCGCGCTGAACTACAAAACCCCAGCGCGCACTGCGCAGAGCTGCCCTAATCCATGCCCGTTTATCCTAAAGGTGAATGCCTATGAAACGACAAAAACGCAACCCCACTGATCGCGCCCAGGCGCGTGGCTATCAAACTGGTGCCAGCGGCGGCTCTTGGGATATGTGCCCATTTGCCAGCGGCGAAGCGCGCGAGCGCTGGATGGCCGGTTGGCGGGAGGCGCGTGAGGATCATTGGAACGGCTTCAACAGTAAAGCTCAAGCACAAAAAATCAGTAATTTTTAATCACTTCCCTCCCCTTATTATTAAGCCCTACTTTTAGGGCTTAATAATTTTAATACCCTCTTTTTTAAACACTTCGAAACTGGCACAGGCCTCATAAATTAATTGCGGGCCGCGATAAATAAACCCGGAATAAATTTGCACCAGGCTAGCACCTGCACGCAGTTTTTCGGCGGCGTCTTCCCCATTTAAAATGCCGCCCACACCAATAATCGGCAATTTGCCCTGCAGGTTTTGGGCGAGCACCTTTATCGTGTGGGTCGATTTATTTTTTACCGGCGCGCCGCTTAAACCACCGGCTTCATCGGCGTGTTTAACGCCTTCAATTCCTTCGCGGCTTAATGTGGTATTAGTGGCAATAATGCCATCCATGCCGGAATTAATAATGCGCTGGGCAAAATCCGTTATTTCGTCATCGCTCATATCCGGCGCAATTTTTACCACCAAAGGCACTTGTTTGCCGTGCTCTAAGCTCAAGCGCTGCTGGCGCAATTTAAGGCCGTCTAATAAAGCGCTGAGGGTGTCACCGTATTGCAGCGCGCGCAGGCCGGGTGTATTGGGGGAGGAAATATTCACCGTTATATAGTCGGCATAGGGGTAAACCGCCGCCAGGCAGTGCTCGTAATCTTTGAGGGCATCTTCATCGGCGGTGTGTTTATTTTTGCCGATATTAATCCCCAAAATTCCGGGGTATTGGCGCTTTTGCGCTACCTGGCTTACCAAATGGGCCACGCCTTTATTATTAAACCCC
>DAOQGS010000725.1:0-1930 GCA_035338675.1 Cellvibrionaceae bacterium | reverse complement strand
CGTGATTGACCAGTGGGCTGGGGTAATCAGTGCCGAGTTTAATCCCGCATTGGGCCAACAGCCCGGCCGGTGCCAGCCAGGGTTTATGGATAAACGCGGGCGGCAGGCGGGATAATTCCGGCACCCAGGTACGCACGTAATCCCCCAAGGGGTCGAATTTTTCCCCCTGCACAATGGGGTTAAAAATTCTGAAATAAGGCGCGGCGTCGGCGCCGCAGCCAGCCACCCATTGCCAGCCGCCGATATTATTGGCCTTGTCGGCATCTAGGAGCGTATCCCAGAACCAAGCCTCGCCTTCTTGCCAATGAATTTGCAGGTGTTTAGTTAAAAAAGAGGCGCAGATCATTCGCACCCGGTTGTGCATCCAGCCGGTGCGCCACAGTTGCCGCATACCGGCATCCACTATGGGGTAACCCGTTTTGCCCTGCTGCCAGGCTTTTAAATAAGGCTTATTGGGCCGCCAGGGGAAGCTGTCGAATTTGGCTTTAAAGGCGTTGGTGCGCATATGGGGGTAGTGGTGCAGCAGGTAATAATTAAATTCCCGCCAAAATAATTGCCGGGTAAAAGGCGCCGCTGCTTCCCCACCAAAATGATTAATCGCCTGCTGTAATACATAACGAGGGCTGATTTCGCCGAAGTGCAAATGGGCCGAGAGGCAGCTGGTGCCTGGCAATGCGGGGAAGTCTCGCCGCTCGGCATAATT
This sequence comes from Cellvibrionaceae bacterium, assembly GCA_035338675.1. GTDB lineage: Bacteria > Pseudomonadota > Gammaproteobacteria > Pseudomonadales > Cellvibrionaceae > CAMCXE01. Next base: position 1,227 of record DAOQGS010000725.1, on the reverse strand, counting down.
TTCTACTGCATCTGCCAAAGCCCTATTCAAAGCTGCCAGGGCGCCAGCCTCCCCCGGCGTGAAGTAGTCGGCAAATTCACGGGCCCAATTGGGTTTGCTCGGCAGCAAGCGCCATTGGTTTAAGGCTTCACTTTTGAGCTTGGTGGGTTTGGCGGTGAGGCCTGTGTACTGGGCTTTGGGGGCCGCTTTAATTTTGTGTTCGATCAGCTCGCGACTGTGGCGGTAAAAGGGTGTAAACACCTGGAAGGGTTTAGCCTGTTTGTTGAGGATGCTGTCGGGCTCCAACAGTAAAAAACCGGCAAAGCGTTTGGCGGTGCCGCCCTGTCGAGTCATCTGCTCGTAGAGCTTAGTTTGCTCATGGCTGAGGTAAGGCTCGTAGCTGCGAGTCATGTAGATCGCCTGCGCCTGCAGCTCTGCGGCGAGTTTAAGCAGCTGTTCGCTGCTGTTGCCGCTGCGCAGAATTAACTGGCCGCCTTTGGCCGCTAAGTCCTCGGCAAGCTTATTTAGGCTGTGGTGCAGCCACCACTGGGCGGCCCCTTGGGGGCCTTGGCTATTTTCTGGGTCGAAGACGTATATGCAGTAGACTTCATCGCCGTCTTTGAGGGCGGCATTGAGGGCGGGGTGGTCGCTGAGGCGTAAGTCCTGGGTAAACCAAACAATTATTTTCATCGTGGGCTCTTTGGGTCTGTTGGTATGCTACGCAGAGTCAGTAGAATCGGATCCCCACAATTGCGTAAGGTAGGTGTTGTTTGGCCTTCAAGATAGTCTTGACAGAAGTAAGCTCGCCCTTTGCTAAGGCGCTGCTGCGGGAGCTGGAACATCACACCTTTTCGGTGGTGCTCCCTGGCGCCGCCGGTGTGCTGGCGGCGGAGCCCGGCGTCTTGGTGGATACCCGAGCTTATGCAGGCATTGAGGTTGCGCATGAAATCGACACTGTGCCGGACAGTGCCCTGCCGATCATTCATATCTCAAGTGGCGAGGTGTTTCAGGCTACGGGTACTGCGGTGGGTTTTCACGAGCAGGACGCCCCCAATGGCAGCTCGCCCCGCGCCCTTGCACTTATCGCGGCGGAAGCGCGGGCTCTGGAGCGCAGCAAAACCCTCGTGCTGCGCTTACCCCTGTTGGTGGATGTGCGTGTTGGCGATTGGTTTAGCGGCCTGTTGGAGCGCTTGAGTAGGGAGGCGGTGTTAAGTGTTTCTGAGACTGCGCGGCTCGACCCGGTTTGTA
>DAOQGS010000724.1:0-1936 GCA_035338675.1 Cellvibrionaceae bacterium | reverse complement strand
ACTGGCAATATTGGGGGAGTCCATATATGGAAGAGCGCAGCGACTTCCGACATCCCACAGAGTCCTTGCCGCACTTGTAGTTTGTACTGGTGTAGTTTGTACTGGTGTAGTTTCTACTGGTGTAGTTTGTACTGGCGGATGGATGTCGGAAGTCGCTACGCTCTTCCAACCTACGGGTAAAGATTCACCTCAAAACCCTTAACTTAATGACATTACCACTCGGCCCGAGCGCAACAGCTTTTTCCCGGTATTAAAAGCGGCCGGGTTAAACCATTTTAATTTTAGTTAGCAGCCAGATTTAAATATGCGGTCACTATCGAGCACAGTTTATTATTGCCCTCGCCATATGCGCGGCAAATTGAGGGGAATTTAACCCAGCGGCAGAATCGATTCGCGGTATAGCAGTTGTGACTACAGGTTATTGCAGACCGTCAAAAAGAGGGACCTTGTTGACGAGCCTACACGGATGTATTTACAGCGTGTCTGCAATAACCTGTATTCATCCCTGCGGGTTGAGTAGTGAAGGCTCGCCCGATTTCGAGTCGGCGCAAACATCAGGTCCAGTTACACTAACCCGCAATACTAAAAAGGTACTCAATAATTACTATGCATTTATCAATCGCCACAGCTGAGGATATACCGGCCCTGGCCGATCTTTTAGCCATCTTATTTTGCCAAGAAGCAGAATTCACCCCCAATCCCCCACTACAAATCGCCGCCCTTAATAAAATTATTGCCAATCCAACCCTTGGCGAAATTATTATTGCGCGCATAAATGACGAAGCCGTCGGCATGGTGAATTTACTCTACACCTGCTCCACCGCTTTAGGCGGCACCGTCGGCCTGTTGGAAGACATGGTGATAAAACCGGGCTGGCGTCGGCAGAATTTAGGTACCCATTTGTTAGAATACGCCATAGACCGCGCCCGCAGCAGAGGCTGCCTACGCATTACCCTACTCACTGACAGCAACAACACCGAGGCCCAGCGTTTTTATCACCGTCAGGGTTTTACCGCCTCCACCATGCTGCCCATGCGTTTAATATTGTAAGAACATAGCTATTAAGCCCTGCTTTTCGCCATCACCATTAGTGGAAGTTTATGTAAAATTAAGCCAATCGGTATAATTTGAGCGCGGTGCAGCAGAAATGAATACAGGTTATTTCAGACCGTCAAAAAGAGGGATCTTTTTGACGAGCCTACACGGATGTATTCACGGCGTGTCTGAAGTAATCTGTATTCATTGCTGCGGACAATATTTAAACTGCTCAACTAACCCAAACACGCACCCGCCTATACCCATCGCGCGCGGGTTAAAAATGGTGCTGCACAATTACGCAAAAGCAAACACCAGCCCTCAATACCTCATTATGCAAATGACGAAATTGATTTTCAGGAGATAAACCATGGCAAAAAAAATCCTCTTGGGAGTTTACCTAACCCTATCGGCAGTGCATATCCAGGCGGGAGAAATACCATCTTTTATTAAGACCGAGCACATCGCCAGCCTAAAAAGCTACTTAATCGCGCGCCCAAACCTTATCTTAATGCCCGAATCAGCATGCACCTGTGACACATCATTAGCCCAACTTAGAAAAGAGATTCCAAATTTCCAACCATACTATGCAATCGGTGACTTTAACCGCGACAAAATTGACGATTTTGCCATCGCCTTATCAGACACAAACAAACCGTCCGGCACCGAACCCACAATGACAGTAGTTATTTTCCACGGCCCATTTAATAAAACTCCAAAGAAAGCTATTGAAGTTGTAAAGGATTATGCAATTAAACGCCCTAAGGAGGTTATATCCGCTTTTAACTCGCGCCTTGAAGCGGGCCACCTCATACCGGGACGACTTGACCTTGGCCCAGCAATATTTGGCTCAGACGATATACACATGATCATTTACGATACCAAGACACAAAAATACCGC
>DAOQGS010000723.1:0-1937 GCA_035338675.1 Cellvibrionaceae bacterium | reverse complement strand
CCTTGCGTTCCGGGTTCCGGTTTTTAGTATAGATGCATAAAAGGATTATGCTCTTGGTTTGGAACCCGCAAGATCTGCCATGCCCGAGGGCAACCCAAAAGGCAAGCCTTTCAGGGACAATGGGTTGATGTTATTTATCCAGACCAAATGCTGTGTGCAATGCACGTACAGCCAGCTCCAGATACTTCTCTTCGATGATCACGGAAATCTTGATTTCAGATGTGGTAATCATTTGAATATTAATGTTTTCTTGGGCCAGGGTTTTGAACATTTTGGCGGCAACGCCAGCATGTGAACGCATACCAACGCCCACCACAGACACCTTAACCACAGTATTATCAGCTACAACTTCTCTAGCGCCTATTTCAGCCGCTACGGAATCAAGTATTCCTTTGGCTTTGCTCATTTCACCGCGATTAACGGTAAACGTAATATCGGTGGTGTTATCAGCAGAGAGGTTCTGCACAATCACATCGACCTCAACATTCGCATCGCCTATGGGTGCTAATACCAAGGAGGCGACACCCGGCCTGTCCGGCACACCGCGAATGGTTAATTTGGCTTCATCGCGGTTAAATGCGATGCCAGAAACAACAGGTTGTTCCATGGTGGGGAATTCCTCGTCAATAGTAATGAGTGTTCCAGGGCCGTCGGCAAACGTCGAGAGGACGCGCAACGGCACGTTGTATTTGCCAGCAAATTCCACCGAGCGGATTTGCAACACTTTGGAGCCGAGGCTGGCCATTTCAAGCATTTCTTCAAAGGTAATGCGATCGAGCCTGCGGGCGCGATCAGCCACCCGTGGGTCGGTGGTGTATACACCGTCAACATCGGTATAGATCTGACATTCGTCGGCTTTAAGTGCCGCGGCCAGGGCGACACCCGTGGTATCAGAACCGCCGCGGCCTAAGGTAGTGATATTGCCCTCTTCATCAACACCTTGGAACCCTGCCACCACAACTACTTTACCCTCGTCGAGGTCCGCGCGCATGCGCTCCACGTCGATTTCTTGGATGCGGGCTTTGGTGTAGGCGTTATCGGTGAGAATACGCACCTGTGAACCGGTGTACGAACGGGCATCCTGGCCGCGCTCTTTGAGGGCCATACATAAAAGCGCGATAGTCACTTGTTCACCGGTAGAGACCAGAACATCAAGCTCACGGCCATCCGGCTCCGCTTGAATATCTTTAGCAAGGCCAATTAAACGGTTGGTCTCACCGCTCATGGCGGAGACCACCACCACTAAATCGTGGCCCTGCTGGCGGAATTTAATAATTTTGTCCGCAACATTTTTTATGCGGTCGGTTGTGCCTACCGAGGTACCACCAAACTTTTGCACTATTAAACTCATGGCTGAGCGTGTCTCCAATTAAAACCAATCGCCGCTCGATATGGGAGGCGAAAAAGGGCGCCAATTAAACACTAATTGCCGTGGATTGTTAACAACATCTATGGGAATTCTTCTCCTTTCGTCTAATTTCCCAATTGCGCCTGCAACCAGGCCAGCGCTTTCTCCAGCACCTGGGGCACTTGGCCGTTGTCACTGCCCGCACCCCGTGCCATGTCCGGGCGCCCACCGCCCTTGCCGCCCAATAGTTCGGCGACCAATTTCACCAGGTCACCCGCTTTCACCTTGGCGCTGGCCGCCTTGCTCGCCCCAGCAACCAGGGTCACCTTTCCGTCCTCTACACCGGCTAGTAGCACGATGGCTTCACCTAGTTTGTTCTTAAGTTGGTCCACCAGCTGTAACAAGCTGTCGCCGTCGCCGGTTTCCAACTGCTTCACCAACAACTGCACGCCCCCGGCGGCAATGGCATCATTCACCCACTCATTGGCAGACGCAGCCGCAAGCTTGCCTTTTAACGCGGCAAGGGCTTTTTCGTTGTGGCGGTTTTGGGCCACCAGGGCTTCCAGCTTATCAAGCAGCTGATCGGGGC
>DAOQGS010000722.1:0-1943 GCA_035338675.1 Cellvibrionaceae bacterium | reverse complement strand
ACCGGGTCGCGGCTTTCCCGGTCCATTTTGTTAATGAAGGACAAAATAGGCGTATCCCGCAGGCGGCAGACTTCCATTAATTTAATGGTGCGATCCTCAACACCCTTGGCGCCGTCAATCACCATTAAAACCGAATCCACCGCCGTTAGGGTGCGGTAGGTATCCTCTGAGAAATCCTCGTGGCCCGGAGTATCCAACAGATTCACCGTGCGGCCCTTGTAGGGAAATTGCATCACCGATGAGGTAACGGAAATTCCCCGCTCCTGCTCCATGGTCATCCAGTCGGATTTGGCGTGGGGGCCGCGCTTGCCTTTTACTGAACCGGCAATTTGAATGGCGTTGCCGAACAACAGTAATTTTTCGGTAATAGTGGTTTTGCCGGCATCCGGGTGACTGATAATGGCGAAGGTGCGGCGATTTAAATAGGGTGCCTGGGGGGCGTCACTCATGGCGGGCTCAAAAATAAACGTAAAGAATAATTTACTAACCGACTCGGCAAGCGGGGGTTATGAAATTAAACCCAAAAACTGCAACAGAGTATAACGGCAATTTTTAGGTTAAATCGCTTCCAATAAAAAAACCCGCCTCGGCAGGTTTTTTATTAAAAGTAAACAGCGGCAACCCAAAAGCTGCCGCAAAATGGTTATGCGTCTTGACCTGCGCCTTCGGCTTCAGCCTGAGCCTGGGCAATCGCGCGGGCGAACAACATATCAAAATTAATCGGCGGCAAAGCAAGGGCTGGGAAACTGCCTTTTAAGCACAGGTTGTCGATGGCTTCGCGGGCGTAGGGGAATAAAATTTGTGGGCAGGCAGTGTTTAACAAGTGGGCTAATTGTGGACCTTCGATGTTGGCCACCATAAATAAACCGGCCTGTTGCACTTCCACCAAGAAGGCAGTTTTGTCGCCGAGCTGAATATTGATGGTGATTTTTAAAATCACCTCATAGAGGTCTTCATCAATTTTATTGGCGGCAGTACCCAATTCCTGACCGACTTTAGGCTGCCACTGTTGACGAAACGCTTCCACACCCATGGGGGTTTCAAAGGAAACGTCCTTGATATAAATGCGCTGCAGGGCAAATTGGGGGGCCTGGGATTCGTCGGCAGAGCTCTCAGCGTTGTTGATTTCGTCGGTCATAGAAAGGCCTTAAAAAGTTAGGTTAAAGAATTAAACAGGTGTTGGGACAAAGAATAGAACATTTAAGCCGGTGGATTGGCTAACAGCCCATCCAATTCGCCCGCGCGATCAAGCGCCAGCATATCGGTAAAACCACCCACATGGCGGCTGCCGATCCAAATTTGCGGCACTGTGCGCTGGCGGGCTTTAGTCATCACCTCTTGTAGCAACTGCGGGTCGTTATCCAAGCCAATCTCTTCAAACTCCACGCCTTTACTGCGCAGCAATTGTTTGGCGGCTACGCAATAGCTACAGGTGCGGCGGGTATAAACCTTAATACTCATAGCAAACCTCTATGGCTATTTTTTTACCACTGGCAGGGATTGATGGGTCCACTCGCTCATGCCACCGCCTAAACGCACCACATCAAAACCCTGGGCTTTAAGTTGTTTGGCGACTTCACCTGCGTGCTGGCCGATTTTATCCACCAGTATGATGTGTTTGCCGCGGTGTTTCTCCAGCTCCTCCACCCGCGCGCTCACGGCGCCAAAAGGTATGTTGATAGCGCCAGTAATATGGCCCGCTTTGAATTCATTGGCCTCGCGCACATCTAACAGCAAAGCATTGCCCTGGTTGACCAGACGGGTCACTTCATGCACGGAAATACTTTTTCCGCCAGCCGCCGAGTTGACAACAAAATACGCCACTATCAGCCCACCAAACGCGGCCACCAAAGGCCAATTCTCCAGTGCAAAATCAAATGCAGTCACACATACCTCAACATTAGTGGTGCAGCGGCCCCGCAAATGGCCGCTGTAAAAAGGCG
>DAOQGS010000721.1:0-1944 GCA_035338675.1 Cellvibrionaceae bacterium | reverse complement strand
CTGGCAGCCGCCTGCGCAGGCCTTAGCGTGCATGAATACGAAGCGCGTAAGGTAAAACAGGCGGTGGTAGGCACGGGGGCTGCGGATAAAACCCAGGTGCAACACATGGTAAAAAGTCTTTTAAAACTGGCCGCATCCCCCCAGGAGGATGCGGCCGATGCGCTGGCGGTGGCCATTTGCCACGCCAATAGTTTCCATTTAACAGCCCGCGTTGAACTCTCCGGGCGTTTTAGCCGAGGGCGTATGCGGTGATAGGGCGTTTAACCGGTAGGTTGGTAGAGAAACAACCGCCCCATTTGTTGATCGACGTGCAGGGGGTGGGCTATGAATTGCTCGCGCCTATGACCACGTTTTACCAGCTGCCCGGTTTGGGCGAGTCGCTAAGCCTCTATACCCATCTCTCCATCAGCGAAGCGGCCCATCAGTTATTTGGCTTCGCCAGCAGCGCTGACCGCAGTTTCTTCCGCTTGCTTATTAAGGTAACCGGTGTTGGCCCCAAAATGGCCCTGGCCATACTCTCCGCCATGGACGCCCAAGAATGCGCTCAATGCCTACTGCAAAACAACTTAATAGCCCTGGTGCGCATTCCCGGTGTCGGCAAAAAAACCGCCGAGCGTTTGGTGATTGAGATGCGCGATCGCCTCAAAGATTGGGCGCCGCAGGCCTCTGCAAGCCCCCAGGCGGCGCAGGATTTGCCCGCTGCCCAGGTCCTCAACGCCATGGTGGCCGAGGCAGAAAGTGCCCTGGTGGCGCTGGGTTATAAGCCTGCCGAAGCGGCCAAGGCGATTGCCGCAGCCATGAAGCAGCAGGAGCTTACGCGCACAGAGGATGTAATCCGCGCTGTGCTGCGCGCCATGTCGCCCACCTAACAATTGCTGATCAAGCAAGGCCCGCCCTGTGATTGAACCCGACCGCCTTATTCAGGCCACCGCCTCCGCCAAAGACGAACAATTTGACCGCGCCATCCGGCCGAAAACACTGCAGGACTACATAGGTCAACCTGCGGTGCGCGAGCAGATGGAAATTTTTATCGGCGCTGCGCGCAAGCGTGGCGAACCGCTGGATCACACCCTGGTGTTCGGCCCGCCGGGACTCGGTAAAACAACCCTGGCCAATATCATCGCCGCCGAAATGGGGGTGGCTCTTAAATCCACCTCCGGCCCTGTGCTGGAAAAAGCGGGTGATTTAGCCGCGATTATGACCAACCTCGATCCGGGCGATGTGCTCTTTATCGACGAGATCCACCGCCTAAGCCCGGTGGTGGAGGAAATCCTCTATCCGGCCATGGAAGATTATCAGTTGGACATCATGATCGGCGAAGGCCCTGCAGCGCGCTCCATCAAACTGGATCTGCCACCCTTTACCCTGGTGGGAGCCACCACGCGGGCGGGACTGTTGACGTCTCCGCTGCGCGATCGATTTGGCATAGTGCAGCGTTTGGAGTTTTATTCCGTGGCGGATCTGGCCACTATCGTGGCGCGCTCGGCCCGTTTGTTGGGGGTTCCCGTAGACACCGACGGCGCCTTAGAAATCGCCAAGCGCGCCAGGGGCACTCCGCGCATAGCCAATCGCCTGTTGCGGCGGGTGCGCGACTTCGCCCGCGAGAACCCCGAACTGGCCGTCTGGTACGACCGGTTCGGGTTGTTCGACGTGTACGGCTCGCCGTGGTTCGCGGCCGTCTACCTGCTGCTGTTCGTGTCGTTGGTGGGGTGCATCGTCCCCCGCATCAGGGTGTACGTCCGGGCGCTGCGCACCCCGCCGCCCCGCACCCCCCGCAACCTGGGCCGCCTCCCCGCGAGCGTGGCCGGCACGACGCGCCCCGCCGCGTTCGAGACCTCGACGGTCTCGGACTCGATCACGAGGTAGCCGATGGTGAGCACGTAGCCCTCGCGCACCAGCACGCCGGTGCCCTCGCGCTGGTGGCCCAGCGTGGTGGCGCTGCGC
>DAOQGS010000720.1:0-1954 GCA_035338675.1 Cellvibrionaceae bacterium | reverse complement strand
ATTGAAGAAGCTGAAGATATGGCGGACCGTATTGGTGTGATCAGAAAAGGGGAATTAATTGTGGTAGAAAATAAAGACGTATTAATGCGCAAACTGGGCAAAAAACAATTGTCCTTAAATCTACGCCAGCCGATTAATTCCATTCCTGAGCGCTTAAAAGATTGGCCGCTGGAGCTGGCCGATGGCGGCACCACCTTGGTGTATCGCTTTGATTCGCAAACGGAAGAAACCGGCATCGCCCTTTTACTGCGCACCCTGGGTGAAGAGGGTATTGATTTTAAAGACCTGCGCTCAAGCGAAAGCTCCCTGGAAGATATTTTTGTCAACCTGGTCCAGGCTCCAAAGGAGGCACAGCTATGAACCTGCATGGCATTCGCGCAATTTACCTGTTTGAAATGGCCCGCACCTTTCGCACTATTGCCCAAAGCATTGCCGCCCCCGTGCTCTCCACTGCGCTGTATTTTATTGTGTTTGGCACCGCCATAGGCTCACGCATGGGCACCATCGACAGCGTAAGCTATGGGGCATTTATTATTCCGGGCCTGGTCATGTTGTCGTTACTGAGCGAAAGTATTTCCAATGCTTCTTTTGGCATCTATATGCCCAAGTGGGCGGGCACGATTTACGAATTATTATCGGCGCCTGTATCCTGGATCGAAGTATTAATAGGCTATGTGGGGGCCGCCGCCAGTAAATCCATTATGCTGGGTTTATTAATATTAATTACCGCGCGGGTCTTTATACCTTACGAAATACTACACCCGGTTTGGGCATTAGCATTTTTAGTCCTCACTGCCGTCACCTTTAGTCTTTTTGGCTTCATTATTGGCTTATGGGCCGATAACTTTCAAAAGCTGCAGGTGATTCCGTTATTAATTGTTACGCCCTTAACCTTTTTAGGCGGTGCCTTCTACTCCATCAGCATGTTGCCGCCACTTTGGCAAAAAATTACCCTATTTAACCCGGTTGTTTATTTGATCAGTGGCTTCCGCTGGAGTTTTTACGGTGTAGCCGATGTGCATATCGCAGTGAGCTTTGGTATGACGCTCGGATTTTTGGCTATTTGTCTAGGCTTTGTTTGGTGGATATTTAAGACTGGGTATAAGCTTAGAAAATAAATAAACTCGTAAGGCGGATTACGTGCAGGGCAAAGAGATGACTGACGTTAGCAGCGTCTGAGCGTAAATAATCTTGCGTCCAAACAAAAATATCGGCTTTTCAATATGGGTTTATTTTGCACACAGGCTAGGTGCCCGCTGGCGCACTAAAGTGCGCCCTACCCCAATCTCATTTTTATTCCAATAAAAAAACCTACTCCCCCACCAAAGTCTCCACCTTCACATATCCCTCGCCGCTAGGCGCCAAAATAGGCAAGGCGTAATTGAGGCTTTCTTCTAAACAGGGCATAAGGGTAAAGGGGGCGTTGATGGTGAGTAGGCCGGTGGCATTCATGCCCTTGCCTTCATTAAAACCAGCACCCAGGCCCCATTCGATTTGGTTGATGCGTTTGATACCGGAATTTTTTAGGCCGCGCACCAGTTGCTCGACAAAGCGCGCTTCAATTACCGGGTACCAAATTAAATACACGCCGGTGGCAAAGCGCCGGTGCAGGCTTTTAACTTCACTTACTACCTGAGCGTATTCGGTTTTGACTTCATAGGAGGGGTCAATAAGGATTAGGCCGCGCCGTTCAACCGGCGGAACTAGGGCTAAGGCCTGTTTGTAGCCATTTTCAAAATGGCAGGCCACCCGTTTGTCACCCGCCATTTGGCGGCGCAGCAGTGTTATGTCCTGCGGGTGCAGCTCGCACAGTTCTAGGCGGTCGTAGGGGCGCAGGATTTGTTGGGCGAACCAGGGGGAGCCGGGGTAGGCGCTTAAACTTACGCCGCCGTTAAAGGCCTGTACCTAGTGCTGCCAGCGGGCAAGGCCCGGCGGCAGGTTCGGCCGCTGCCAG
>DAOQGS010000719.1:0-1962 GCA_035338675.1 Cellvibrionaceae bacterium | reverse complement strand
GTGAAGGACCGTGTGCGCGGGCTGGATGGCGGCGCCGATGATTACCTGGTGAAACCCTTCGCCTTTGCCGAGCTGCTGGCACGCGTGCGGGCGCTGCTGCGTCGCTCCGGCGGCGCGGAAGTGACCTATGTTGGTCATACAGGAACCGATAAACACTTCGTCAATTTTCGCACCGGCCACTTCGCTGAGGATTTTCACATCATCCGGATCGTTCGGGCAGGCGAGGATAGGTTCTTTAATATCGGCAAGGTCAATATCAATAATGGCGGCGTATTCGGCATCTGCGTCCGCTTCCATTAATTGTGGATTAGCCAACCAGTCTTCCATTTTGCGCGCGCGGCGCTCAATGGTGCGTACATCGCCATAACCCTGCTCGATCATCCAACGCAGCATAGTGATGTTGGATTTTAAATATTCGATGATGGGTTCTTTGGCCAGTTTAATGGTACAGCCGGCGGCGGAGCGCTCAGCGGAGGCGTCGGAAATTTCAAAGGCCTGTTCCACTTTTAAATTGGGCAGGCCTTCAACTTCTAAAATGCGGCCGGAGAAAATGTTTTTCTTGCCTTTCTTTTCCACGGTTAACAGGCCAGCTTTGATAGCGTAGAGCGGAATGGCGTTCACCAAATCGCGCAGGGTAATGCCCGGTTGCATTTCACCTTTAAAACGCACCAGCACCGATTCAGGCATATCCAAAGGCATTACACCGGTGGCGGCGGCGAAGGCCACTAAGCCTGAGCCAGCTGGGAAGGAGATACCAATTGGAAAGCGGGTGTGTGAGTCGCCGCCGGTGCCGACGGTGTCGGGCAACAACATGCGGTTTAACCAAGAGTGAATAATGCCGTCACCGGCGCGCAGAGAAACTCCGCCGCGGGTCATGATGAAGTCCGGCAGGGTGTGTTGGGTTTGAATGTCCACAGGTTTGGGGTAGGCGGCGGTGTGGCAGAAGGACTGCATCACCAAATCCGCCGAGAAACCCAAACAGGCGAGGTCTTTGAGCTCGTCGCGGGTCATGGGGCCGGTGGTGTCCTGGCTGCCGACTGTGGTCATTTTCGGTTCGCAGTAAGTGCCCGGGCGAATACCTTTCACGCCGCAGGCCTGGCCAACCATTTTTTGCGCCAGGGTGAAACCTTTGCCGGTATCGGCAGGGGCCGCTGGTGTGCGGAATAAAGTGGAGGTGGGCAGGCCCAAGGATTCGCGCGCTTTACCGGTAAGGCCGCGACCGATGATTAGGTTGATACGGCCGCCGGCGCGCACCTCGTCCAATAACACGTCGGACTTGAGGCTGAACTCGGAGAGTAGCGCGCCGCTTTCAGAGAGAATTTTGCCGTCGTAAGGGCGCACTTCGATGATGTCGCCCATGGCGATTTTATCCACTGGGGCTTCAAAAACTAAAGCGCCGGCATCTTCCATGGTGTTGTAAAAAATCGGTGCCACTTTGCTGCCGATACACACACCGCCGGTGCGTTTGTTAGGCACGCCGGGCATGTCATCGCCAAAGAACCACAATACGGAGTTAGTGGCGGATTTGCGCGAAGAACCGGTGCCGACCACATCGCCCACGAAAGCAACAGGAATTCCCTTGGCTTTAATGGCTTCGATTTGTTTTAACGGACCTTTTGCGCCTTGTTCATCAGGTGTCAGGCCATCGCGGGCCATTTTGTACATGGCCAGGGCGTGCAGTGGGATATCTGGGCGGCTCCAGGCGTCTGGGGCAGGGGATAGATCGTCGGTGTTGGTCTCGCCGGTGACTTTAAACACGGCTAATTTGATGGATTCAGCCACAGCGGGTTTAGAGGTAAACCACTCGGCATCTGCCCAGCTTTGCAGCACAGCTTTAGCGTGAGTGTTCCCTGCGCGGGCTTTTTCTTCTACATCGTGGAAGCGATCGAACATCAGCAATGTGTGTTTGAGCTCTTCGGCGGCCAGAGCGGCTAATTCGCTGTTATCTAATAATTCAATGAG
>DAOQGS010000718.1:0-1962 GCA_035338675.1 Cellvibrionaceae bacterium | reverse complement strand
GGAACCTGCCCGCAGCAACAGGGCCAGTTCACCGGCCTCATCTTCGGTTAAACCCGTGGTGCGAAATTCCCGCCCCAGGGCGCTTTGGATGGTGGCCAAGCTAATACAGTGGCGCTCAGGAATTTGCACGGTCTGTTCAACCAACTCGCCCTTGTCATTCCTAACCATGCTTTTGCTGGTGCGGTACTCAATAAACACCACCCCCAACTTGCGGCCGACGTTATTGCGCGTGGCCCGGTGCATTTCCGCACCGCCATCACCACTTAACGAGATATTCACCTGCACCTGGCCGGTTTGCTGATCGTAACCGCGGGTGGCACCCACCACAGCTTCACCGGTGACTATGGGGCGACGCTCTAACACCGCGCCGCCAAAGCGGGCTTGATCGGCCTCATTGCGGAAATCGAATTTTTCTTTGCTGGTGGAGGTGGCATTGGCCTCCAGACGGAATTCAAGGTTGGCGGTTTTACCGATAATGGCTTTGGCCCGCGCGGGGTCTTGTAAGCCGGGCAACTCCACCACAATGCGGTTGCGGCCCTGGCGCTGCACTATGGGCTCGGCAACCCCCAACTCATTCACCCGATTGCGCAGGGTGGTGAGGTTTTGTGAGATGGCGTGTTCTTCAATTTCGCGGATGGCTACTTCCGTAAGCGTAGCTTTAATGATGAAGCCGGTAGCGGCATCACCCGTTGTCGTGTGTTGCAGCTCGCGGGCAGACTCCTGCAGAATTTTAGTAACAGAATCCCGGGCCGCTTCGTCTTTTACACCCAGGATAAACTCAGTTCCACTGTGTTTAAGGTCCACATCAAATATACGCGCGTCGCGAATGGCTTTTTTAACCACCTCTTCGATATCCAGCATGCGGTCATTGACCGACTTAGGGGTATCTACCTCCAACACAAAGTGGATGCCACCGGCCAGGTCAAGCCCCAGGTTTAAGGGCTTGGCACCGAGTTTTTCCAGCCAGGCCGGAGTCGTGGACGCCTTGTTGAGGGCGATAACATAATCAGCACCCTTCTTACCGCTCTGGTCATTCAAGGCCTTATCTAAAACATCCTGGGCGACCAGCTGATCCTCGGCCTTGGTCAGGCGAATCATCACCCCTTCTTTGCCCATCTCGGCGTGCAATACCGTGATATTGGCCGCCTTTAGGCTTTCAACCGCCTTATCGGAAATAACCTGGTCAACCTTTATGCGGCTGGAGTAACCGGACACCTGTACGGCAGGGTCAGGCAAATAAAGATTGGGCAACGAGTAAATGGCACCTAGCACCGTTGCGGCGATAAGGGCGAGGTATTTCCAGAGAGGATAGGGTTTCATGCATAGGTCCAACAGATGAAGAATCGTTTATAGCTTTTCTAGTGCTGCCCTGGGGGCTCGGGCCTGATCAAGGGCGGCGATTATAGCCGCCTTTTTATGAGGATGAGTGAGCGACTATTCAAGGTAACATAAGAAAATGGCATTCATATGCCGATCCATGCCACCGCCAAGCCGCCGCGAATGCAACAGGGCGGCGCTATCCCTTGCGTGAGACGCTATAACCCCGGCTTAAATAGGTGGCATGGATTAAAGAGCACCAAGAAATGAACCCCTCGTAGTGTTTGCAGGGGCGACGCTGCTCGCCTTATGCCATTTAAGCCAAAACATGCAATTCAACCGCAGCAGGGGCAAACAGGGTTTTTAGGTTTCACTCCCCGGAGGAGAGGACTCAACCTAGGTGAAGCTCTGATTAAGTCTGAGGTGACCATAGTGGGCAACCATTTACAGACTGACTCAGATTTCTCACAGACTGACTCAGATTTCAGACCAACTCAGAATATTCCCAATGTGCACAGCACCAGCCCGCCAACAATTCCAGGCTTATTTCCATTTGCACAGTCGCGCGCAGAAAACTTAACCAATTTGCACAATTGCACGGCCCGGCTAAACTGAAATTTACAACAGTTACCCCATACAGAGGGC